>CAYVSH010000165.1:0-5904 GCA_964453625.1 uncultured Chitinophaga sp. | reverse complement strand
GCTGCTATCTGGTTGGCGATGTTATCGGGTAATAGTGTGATCTTATCTGGCACAATATCTTCTTTAGCTGCCAAAAATAACTATTTCAATTTTAAGCAACGATTGGCTAGATGTTTACATCAAAATCTTTACTTTTAAACACATTTTATTAATAGACTATACTATGAATTTTCTGAAAACGATCATTGTTTGCACTTTTTTAGTTCCTGTAAATCTGTTCGCTCAATACCATAGTAAATTATCTTCTGAACAATGGACAGACAGTGTATTTAATAGCCTGAGTGATGATGAAAAGATTGCACAGTTAATGGTGATAAGGGCACATTCAAATCTTGGTGCAGATCATGTTGCTAAAGTGGTGAATGATATTAAAAAGTATAATGTTGGTGCTTTATGTTTTTTCCAGGGTGGCCCGGTACGTCAAGCCAATCTTACTAACTACTATCAAAGTATTGCCAAAACTCCTTTGATGGTAACTATTGACGGTGAGTGGGGGCTTGGTATGCGGCTGGATAGTGTTACAAAATTTCCATATCAGCTTACGTTAGGTGCATTGAACAATGAAGAATTGGTGTATAAAATGGGTGTGGCAGTTGGTGAACAATGTAAACGTATTGGTGTACATGTAAACTATGCCCCGGTGGTTGATATTAATAACAATCCTAATAATCCTGTAATAGGGTATCGTTCTTTTGGAGAAGATAAGGATAAAGTTTCAAGATATGGTGTGGCTTATATGAAAGGTATGCAGGATGCAGGCATCATGGCCTGTGCGAAACATTTTCCCGGACATGGTGATGTAGATGTGGATTCTCATTATGATCTGCCTGTTATCAATAAAAGTATAGAACAGTTAACAGAAATGGAATTGGTGCCCTTTAAAGCAATCTTTGATGCCGGAGTAGGAAGTGTGATGATTGCTCATTTATATATTCCATCTATTGACAATACAGCGAATAAAGCAACCTCTCTTTCGAAAAACAACGTTACCAGTTTACTTAAAAATGAAATGGGATATAATGGACTCACTTTTACTGATGCTTTGGAAATGAAAGGAGTGGCAAAATTTTTCCCGGGAGGAACTATTTCAGTAGAAGCCATTAAAGCCGGCAATGATATGCTATGTCTGCCTGAAAACGTAGGCGAATCTATTGTTGCAATTAAAAAAGCAATTGCAGATAAAAAAATAAGCTGGGATGATATCAATGTGAAAGTTAAAAAGGTGCTGCTTTCAAAATATAAGTTGGGTTTAAATAAAACACAATGGATTGATACGAGTAACCTGTTGACTGACCTGAATGCAAAAACGGATGCAATTCGATATGAAGTAGCCAAAAAGAGTATTACTATTCTGGAGCAATCCGGTTTAAAAGCATCGAGAACTGATTATGCACAGGTGCCACTGACAGCAGCCCAAAAGAAAGTCGCCTATATTGGCTTAGGCATAAAAGAACTGAATGAGTTTGGTAAACGGATGAAAAAGGATTATGATGCTGATGTGTTTACATTGTCATATAAAGACGGTCAGGAAAAAGCAGACGAAATTTTCAAAGAAGTAAAAAAAGACGGAAAGTATGATGCTATCATTATCGGTGTTCATAATTACTCATTACGGCCGGCCGACAATTTTGGGTTAAGTAGCGTTGCTCTTAATCTCTTTAAAGAATTAAACTTTATAAAGACTATCACATTAACATTCGGTAATGTACTGGCTACGAAAAATTTTTGTGGAGCATGGACACTTGTTGCTTGCTACCAGGATGATGATATTACACAGCAGGCAGCAGCAGACTTGTTGCAGGGTAAAATTGTTTCAATGGGTAAACTACCTGTTTCCGTTTGCAACTATAAATTCGGTGATGGAATAGTACATGAGGGTATTAAATCTACCAGGGAGGAAGTGGCAACAATAAAAAAAAAATTGGAGATCATTGATAGTCTTGCTTTAGATGGAATTGCCAAAAAAGCCTTCCCCGGTTGTGTGGTACTGGCTGCACATAAAGGAGAGATCATTTATCATAAAGCATTTGGTAATTATGAATATGGGCCATCTCCAAAAATGAGTGCTGAGAGTATTTTTGACCTGGCTTCTGTTACAAAGATATCCGCCGCCACAGTATCAGTTATGAAGTTGTACGAAGAAGGAAAATTAGATCTTAATAAAACTTTAGGCGATTATCTTTCGTGGTTAAAAGGCACAAATAAATCAAACTTAACAATTAAAGATATTTTACTGCACCAGGCTGGTCTTTCACCCTTTATCGTATTTTATAAAGAAACGTTAGATGCAACGGGAAAGCCTAGTTCTTCTCTATATTCAGCAACATCAAAACCGGGTTTCACTATTCGTGTGGCAGATAAATTATATATGCGGAATGATTGGCCGGATACGATGCTTGACCGTATTGCTAAAAGTCCGGTTACAACAAAGAACAAATATGTATACAGTGATAATGATTTTATTCTTCTTGGAAAAATAGTAGAAAAAATTTCAGGACTTACACTTGATCAGTATGTGCAAAAGAATTTTTATAATAAGCTGGGTATGTATTCAACGGGGTTCAATCCCCGTAAACGTTTCCAGGAAGAATGTATCGTACCTACGGAGACAGATAACTATTTCCGCTACCAAACCGTTCGGGGTGATGTGCATGATGAAGGGGCAGCTATGTTCAACGGTGTATCCGGTCATGCTGGTTTATTTTCAAACGCATATGATCTTTCATTGCTATATCAGATGTTGCTGAATGGTGGTACATTGAACGGAGAAAGATATTTAAAAGCTGAAACGATAAAATTATTTACAGCGTACAACAGCGACATCAGTCGCCGTGGTTATGGTTTTGATAAACCCGAAAAAGACAATGATAAAAGGGATGACCCTTATCCATCAGCATTATCTTCACCTGAAACATTTGGTCACACAGGTTTTACCGGCACTTGTGTTTGGGTGGACCCGAAAAGGGAGCTGGTCTATGTATTTCTTTCCAACAGGGTGTATCCTACAAGAGATAATCCACGGCTTTCAAGAATGAATATCAGGGGAAATATTCAAGATGCATTGATAAAGGCGGTGGAAGGTGAGTAAAACTTAAGAGTTATTGTTGTTTCCTTCTCCAGGATTATTCGGTCTTTGCTGATTTCCTCTATTCCTATTAGGATTATTTCTTCTTTGCTTATTCTTGTTGGGCCTGTTCTGATTATTTCCCTGTTGTTGTCTTTGTTGTCCATCGCCCTGTTGCTGGTTTCCACCTTGCTGATTTTGTCCGCCACCTTGTTGTCTTTGCTGTGGTCGCTGTCCTTTTTGTTGATTTTGATTACGGTTCTGCTGGCGTTTTTTATTATCCGCTTTATCAAGGCTGCGTAAGCTAATTTGTCCTACCAGTTCAACAAACTCCGGTTCTTTTTCCACCTGTTTGGATGATACCAGTTCCACCGGTTCTAGTTCTTCAGGTCTTATGCCTTGCTGATTGAGGGATTTTATTTTCTGCACCCTTTCAATACTTAATGGGTATTGTTTATTACTGTCGGGCAGGGTGTACCACATCAGGTTTTTGAAAATATCTTTCTTGATGAGGAATGCATTGCCTTTGGCCACCTGTATTACATCACAGTTTTCAGGAAAATGTTGCAATGCATCTAAATATGTATCAAGTTCATAATTCAAACAACATTTCAAGCGGCCACACTGTCCGCTCAGCTTTGTCTGATTGATAGAAAGATTCTGATAACGGGCCGCCGCAGTATTCACTGATTTAAAATCCGTAAGCCATGTGCTGCAGCAAAGTTCCCTTCCGCAACTGCCGATACCACCTACTTTACCTGCTTCTTGTCTTGCACCGATCTGGCGCATCTCTACTTTCAATTTGAATTCAGAAGCATATACTTTGATCAGTTCACGGAAATCAACTCTTCCATCGGCTATATAAAAGAATGTTGCTTTACGTCCGTCAGCCTGCATTTCCACCTGGCTTATTTTCATATCCAGTTTCAGCTGCCTGGCAATAGCCCGGCTTCGGATTACTGCTTCCGGTTCTCTGGCTTTATTTTGTCTCCATATTTCAATATCACGGTCGGTTGCCATCCGCAATACTTTCTTCATTTCCGGGTTATCTTCCTTCACATTTCTTTTCTTCATTTGCAGCCGGACGATCTCACCGGTCAATGATACTTCACCCAGGTCAAAACCACTAACACCTTCAACAGCTATCAGATCACCTTTTTCATATCCATGCAATGCAGGATTTCGAAAAAAATCTTTTCTTGTACCCTGGTTAAAAGTTACCTCAATCACTTTACAGGCACTCTCAAAATCACTCATCGGCAGGTTTCTTAGCCAGTCATGAGTATTCATGCGGTTACATCCGCCGGTACTACATCCGCCATTGCTTTTACACCCTCCCGGTTTACCATTGCTGGTACTGCTGCAACTTGTACAACTCATGTTCTGATTTTAGATTTCAGATTTGCGATTTTAGATTGAGGAAGGTTTTGAAACCGGCTGCAGAATGTTTATTAAGCTTTCATCGTAACCCTATAGGTTAGGGATTTTCAATTCTTCCAGTAGAAGAATTAAAAAGACTCACTCTTTTACGTTCTGTCCGCTATTGGGCAAAACGATATGCTTCTGATAAGCAATTGTATATGTTAGAGTCGTAGAAAACATTTAATATTTCTGCATTGTTGGTTTTTCCCATTCACTACTCACAATTCACTATTCACTTTCCTCAATGTTCCAAAAATACAATCTTATCCTGAATTATATGGTAAAGCTTGATAGTTAGGGCATGGAAGAGCATTTTTCCGTTGGCATTCCGTTCTATATAATAGCTGGCACGGTCAATTTCTTCAATAATGGCCTGCTGCTGCTCAATTCCGGCTATTTTATTCAGTCTTTGGGCGAAATCCCTTTCTTTTTCACCCATAATGTGTTTTTCATCCATGATACGAAGATGAATGGCTTCTTCCAGCAGGTGATTGAAATAACGGAGAAACTGTTTTTGTTTTTCCCTGCCAAGTCGGCTTATTTCTTCTACCCATTTTGTCTGGGCAACTGGCCCTGTCTTTAAAATAGCATTCAGCCATTCTCTCAGCAAACTTTGCCAGTCTTCTTCTGCATGTTGTACCAATTGCAAAGCATCACGATAATTACCATCACTTACACTGGCTACTTGTTTGGCCGTATTGGGTTCTGTCTTATTCCTTTCTATTAGTGCATCCTGTATTTCCTTTGTGGTGAGTGCAGGTATTTTTATCAACTGGCAGCGGCTTACAATTGTCTGCAGCATTTGTGCTTCATTCTCGGTAACCAGTATAAATAATGTATTTGGCGGAGGTTCCTCTATCAGTTTTAATAATTTATTGCCTTCAGTTCCCATCATTTCAGGCATCCACATGATGAGTATTTTGTATCCGCTTTCAAAACTCTTTAGACTTAGCTTACGGATAATATCATTACATTCTTCTGCTGTTATTTTTCCCTGGCTGTTTTCTTTTTCTTTTATCAGCTCAACCCAATCGTATGAGTTGCCGTAGGGATTCAGCTTGATAAATTCTCTCCAGTCAGTAATGAAATCTGTGGCAACCGGTTTATCACCGGATTTTTTTGTAACGGTAGGATAGGAGAAATGAATATCCGGATGAATCAATTGCTGTGCTTTCTGGCAGGAGGGGCACAGGCCGCAACTATCCGTTTCAGGTTTCAGGTTTAATGTTTCAGGTTCCGGTTCCCCGAAAAGAGAGGTATTCTTATTTCCGACTTCCGGCTTCCGATTTACTTTCTCACAAACAATATATTGGGCAAAAGCCAATGCCAGGGCCAAAGAACCATTACCTTCCTTCCCCAAAAAAAGCAATGCATGACTAAGGCGGTTGTGCTGTACCAGTTCAGCCAGGTCTTTTTTT
>CAYVSH010000164.1:626-6101 GCA_964453625.1 uncultured Chitinophaga sp. | reverse complement strand
CAGACAGAAAAGCAGTCAACGGGAAAAAACATTTGTTCATCGCCATCTCACAGTTATCTATCAAGGTGCGGAAAAATAAAGACTCTTTATAAAGCTTTTTTAGTTCAGTAAACTTTCCTTGTTCTTTTGCTTTGCTTAATGCGGTACCTACACCATAATAGCCGGTCACATTTTGTTTCAACTGGCTCCATGCACCTACAAAAGGAATAGCCCGAAGATCCTTTAATGTAAGCTTACCGCTTCCTCTTTTCGCAGGCCGGGAACCAATATTTGTCTGTGCATAAAACTTTAATGGACTGGCATGCCCCAGATATTCAAGAAAATAGGGATGTTCTTTCAATTTAGTATAAGCTTTAAAACTATCCTCTGCTAAACCAGTGATCAACTCTTCCTGTTGCCCATCCAGTGTTGTTTCTTTATCTGAAAAAATCTCATTGAATACACCAGCATTTATCAGTTGCTCAATATTATACTGTGCCGCATCCGTCATTCCAAAGTTGGAACTAACGGTTTGTCCCTGTATCGTCAGTTGAATTTCTTTATTAGAAATATTCTTTCCCATAGAAGCATAAAATTTATGCGTTTTACCACCACCTCTTGCCGGAGGACCACCACGGCCATCAAAAAACACAACATCAATTCCGTATTGTCTAGACAAAGCAGTCAATTCTTCTTTGGCTTTGTATATACTCCAGTTGGCCATCAGGTAACCGCCATCTTTTGTACCATCAGAAAAACCAACCATGATGGTTTGCTGATCACCTCTTTGGCGAATATAGTTTCTATATACTTCATTATCGTACAACTCCTTCATTACACCTGCTGCATTCTTTAAATCGGTTATCGTTTCAAATAAAGGGATAATGTCAACAGTAAGTTCTTCAGCCTTCCATCCACCTAATAAAAAGAGGCCATACACTTCCATTACATTTAATGCACTGTTACAATGGCTGATGATATAACGGCTACATCCCTCTTCACCATTATGAGATTGAATTGCCTTGATCACTCCAACCACATTAATAGTATCTTGTTCAATATCATCATCCAACTTAACTGCTTCAGCCAATGGTTTTACAGTGCATAAACGTTGTATCTTTTCCTTATCGGAAATGCTGTTATAATCCTTTCCAAGAAGTCCGGTTGCTGCATTGATACTGCTTAATGTAGTTTCATGCTTACTGCTATCCTGCCTTATATCCAATGAAGCAAAGTGAAGACCGAATACTAAAACCTTATTAATAAAACTATCTACTAAATGAAGGAACAAGCTGTTATGCTTGTGTATCATTGTATCTTTTACCTGGTACATTGTCTCCAGAATTTCCTTCTTTGTCAGGTCTGTACGTTGTCCGGGAATAAAAATATTATTGTATAATTTTTTCTCAAGCTCTGCTAATACGGATTCAACACCATCAAATGTCAAGAGACGTTTCAATCTTCGTACATCCAGGTAGTAACATTTAATAATGCTACCCCGCAATGCTTCTGCAACTTGCAAGGTTGTTTCTGTGTTTACAAAAGGATTCCCATCTCTGTCGCCACCGGGCCAGAAACCCAACTTCACAACCGGATTTGTAGCTGGTAATGACTCAGGAAAATGGCTCTTCAGGAAGTTAATAATCTTACCGGTAGCCTGGTAAAAAACATTTTCTAAGAACCAGATGAGGCTTACCGCTTCATCATATGGTGTTGGTTTTTGCTTTTTAAAAAAAGCTGTTTTACCCAGCTGTTGCAGATACATATTGATCTGGCTGGTATTATTCTCCATTAATCCTTTGGAAAGATCATTGATGATACCAAGTACAGAGCCGGGATAAAATTGAGTTGGATGTGCTGTTAACACCAGTCTGACACAAAAGTCTTTCAACTTTTCAGTAAGTTCCTCTTCCTTTTCCATCTTCACCACTTCTGATTCCAGGTGTTTTAATGTGCCGGGACCGTTCATATCATGTACCTGTCTGAACGCTGCATCTTCTAATGCGTCAAATAATACTACCTGTCTTTCTGCATATTGAACAAAACGAAACAACAGATCGAGTTTCTCCTTATCCGTTTTGTATGTTGTATGCTTACTGAAAAAATCATCAATAATAGTTACCGGGCTTTGTCCTTTCATGTACCCATCCTCACAATTAGACAATAACAAAGCCAGTAATATTCCGGTTTTTTCTATCCTATGAAATGGCAATGATGTAAACAAACTATTGTACAACTGAAACCGGATACCGATATCATTTTTAAAATGCTGCAAAGCTCTGTTGGAAGAATGGTCCATTTTACTATTTTACCGAATTAATAATCTGGTTTTGCAGGCAATCGTAGCCTTGTGAAAATACTTTATTTTTTCAAGAATTCCTTTTAGCTGTTTTATACAATAATAAAAAAAAATGTCCTTCGAAAACCGAAGGACATTGCTATAAGAATTTGTCTTGTGCTTATTCTGCTGCTGGTGCTTCAGTAGCTGCAGTTCCTTCTTTAGTTTCAGGAGTTGCTTCTGTTTTTTTCTTTGCACCACCTGAACGACGGGTCTTCTTAGCTGCAGTTTTCTCTTCACCTTTACCCTTACCGTAGATATCATTAAAGTCTACCAATTCTATCATTGCAGTTTCTGCATTGTCACCCATTCTTGCACCCAACTTGATGATACGGGTATATCCACCAGGACGACCACCAACTTTCTCAGCAACATTGCCGAAAAGTTCTTTGATAGCCTCTTTATCCTGAAGGTAGCTGAAAACTACACGACGTTGATGCGTTGTGTTTTCTTTTCCTTTAGTGATTAAAGGCTCTACATAAACTCTCAACGCTTTTGCTTTTGCAGTTGTAGTTACAATTCTTTTGTGTTGAATTAACTGGCAGGCAAGATTGCTTAATAAAGCATCTCTGTGTGCCTTCTTTCTTCCTAAGTTTTTTATTTTGTCTCCGTGACGCATGACGTTTAGTTTTATTCGGTTGTACCGTGTCAGGAATTACAACCTACATTATTAAATAAAAAGCACTCCGCAATTTGCGGAATGCCGTGTAATTAAAATTCGCTTGGATCAATGCCCAACTTAATAAGGTCCATTCCAAAATGCAAACCTCTTTCAGTCAGTACCTGTTCGATCTCTGCAAGAGATTTCTGACCAAAGTTGCGGAACTTCATAAGGTCCTCTTGTTCGTATTGAACCAGTTCACTCAATGAATTGATCTTGGCAGCTTTCAAACAGTTAAAGGCACGAACAGAAAGATCCAGATCCTCCAATGGAGTTTTCAATACTTTACGCAATTGTAAAGTCTGTTCGTCCACCATATCTTCTTTCTTCTCTTCTTTATTGTCAAAAGTGATGTTCTCATCAGTGATAATCATCAGGTGCTGGATCAAAATTCTTGAAGCCTGTTTCACTGCTTCTTCAGGATGGATAGTACCATCAGTAGAAACTTCCATGATCAGTTTTTCAAAGTCAGTCCGTTGCTCCACACGGGTATTCTCAATTGTATATTTCACATTTTTTATCGGTGTGAAGATGGCATCAATTGGAATATATCCTAGCGGTGCATCCTTTGGCTTATTATCTTCTGCAGGCACATATCCACGGCCTTTGCCAATTGTTAATTCAATATCCATTCTTGCAGAAGAGTCAAGGGTACAGATCAGCAGATCAGGATTCATGATCTGAAAAGTATGCGTACCTTCTCCGATCATACCAGCTGTAAATTCAGTTCTGTTCTTGATAGACAAAATGATCTTCTCATTTGCCACTTCATGATCAGCAATTTTCTTGAAACGAACCTGTTTCAGGTTCAGGAATATTTCAACAACATCTTCGCTGATGCCTTTCATTGTTGCAAACTCATGCTCCACACCTTCGATCTTTGCACCAATGATCGCATATCCCTCCAAAGAGTTCAATAATACACGGCGAAGTGCATTACCGATGGTTACACCATATCCTGGTTCCAGCGGACGAAACTCAAATTGAGCTTCAAAATCAGTTGCTTTCTGCAGAATGATCTTATCGGGTTTCTGGAAATTTAAAATTGCCATATTATTATTTTAGAATTTAGATTTACGATTTTAGAATGTTCATAGTACAATTGACTATTAACAATTCACATTATTACTTAGAATACAATTCAACGATCAATTGCTCCTTGATATTCTCAGGAACACTTTCCCTTTCAGGATAAGTGATGAAAGTACCTTTCATTTCAGTTTCATTCCAATCCAACCAGCTGAATTTTGGATTCTTTGCTCTTACCATACTGGTAATAGAAGTTCTTCCTTTGCTGCCTTCTTTAATAGTAATTACATCACCGGCTTTCATTTGGTAAGATGGAACGTTTACAACTTCACCATTTACTTCTATATGCTTGTGGCTTACTAACTGACGGGCCGCAGGACGGCTAGGTGCAATGCCCATACGAAAAACCGTGTTGTCCAAACGGGCTTCACAAAGTTTGATCAGGTTTTCACCAGTTACACCTCCACGACGGGAAGCTTCTTCAAATGTTTTGCGGAATTGCTTTTCTAAGATACCGTAAGTATACTTAGCTTTTTGCTTTTCACGAAGCTGTAAGGCATATTCGCCTAACGTTTTACGCTTCTTCTTATCACCATGCATCCCGGGAGGGTTGCTATTCTTATCCAGCCATTTACCATTACCTAAAATTGGTTCACCGAAACGACGGGAAATCTTGGTCTTTGGACCTGTGTACCTTGCCATAGTTTTTATTCATTTACGCTTTTTTGAAACGGTGCTTTGATCAGTAAAAGCGTTAAAAATCAATCAGGCACCCTTTTTAAAATGAATTGCTTCGATCCTTTCGAGCAACTATATCTTTATAACTATTCAGCAAATGCTGTAAGTGTATTAAACTCTTCTTTTCTTCGGAGGACGACAACCATTATGTGGCAATGGAGTTACGTCTTTGATCATCACAACCTCAATTCCGCTCTGAGAAAGAGAACGAATAGCTCCCTCACGGCCAGAACCTGGTCCTTTTACATATACATCTACTCTTTTTAAACCTGCATCAAGGGCTGTTTTAGCTGCATCAGATGCTGCCATCTGTGCTGCATATGGAGTATTCTTTTTAGAACCCCTAAAGCCCATTTTACCAGCACTGCTCCAGGCAATAACTTGTCCGGTTTTGTTGGTAAGGCTGATGATAATGTTGTTGAATGTAGCTGAAATGTGAGCATCTCCGTATGCATCCACTTTTACCACTCTTTTTCTTGCTGCTGCTTTTGCGCCGCCAGCTTGTTGTTGTGCTTTTGCCATAATTTTTGTACCCGAGGTAATCTTCTTATTTTAAAATTATTCTCCCGCATCTGCGGGAAAACCTGAATCAATCCTACTCCTGCACCGGGCATCCGTAATTAATTCAGTATTTATGGTGCATATATAAAAGCTAAAAGCCATCAGCTTTTAGCTAATAGCTTATTTCTTAGCTGCCTTCTTCTTACCGGCAACTGTCTTTCTCTTACCT
>CAYVSH010000164.1:0-611 GCA_964453625.1 uncultured Chitinophaga sp. | reverse complement strand
ACGGCTGTTAGTCTTTGTACGTTGACCACGAACCGGCAATCCTTTACGATGACGTAATCCACGGTAGCAGGCAATATCAAGCAAACGCTTAATGCTGGTTTGCACTTCAGAACGTAACTGGCCTTCTACTTTCATTTCTTCCGTAATGGTGTTACGGATAGCAGTCAGCTCATCATCATTCCAATCCTGCACTTTTTTATTCCTGTCAATATCATGTTTATCAAGAATGTACTTAGCAGTAGAAGGACCTATTCCATAGATATAGGTTAGTCCTATTTCGCCTCTTTTATTTTTTGGTAAGTCAACACCGGCAATACGAGCCATATTTCGATTTTAAATTTAGATTTACGATTTTAGATTGATTAACCCTGACGTTGCTTAAAGCGAGGATTCTTTTTGTTAATAACATACAGCCTGCCCTTGCGACGAACTATTTTGCAATCAACACTGCGTTTTTTAATAGATGCTCTTACTTTCATGATAAACAAATTACTTGTACCTAAAATTGATTCTTCCCCTTGTTAGATCATATGGCGACAACTCAACACCTACTTTGTCCCCGGGTAAAATCCGGATGTAATGCATTCTCATTTTCCCAGAAATGGTAGCCA
>CAYVSH010000163.1:0-6111 GCA_964453625.1 uncultured Chitinophaga sp. | reverse complement strand
ATAAAACCAAACAGAAGATCTATCCAGATCATGGCTATTTTACTCGGGCTGGTAGTACCTGCTGCATTTATCTTTGGGAGTGAACTGCTAAATGATAAAGTAACCACCCGATTTGATGTAGAAAAAATAACGGATGCACCAATACTTGGAGAGATCGGTCATTCATATTCTGAAAAGGTGCTCATTGTAAATAAGACTACCCGTAGTATGGTGGCTGAGCAATTCAGGATCATCCGGTCGAACCTGCAGTTTGTTCTCGGAAAAGCGGAGCGGTTTACCTTGTTAGTTACTTCATCTTTTAGTGGAGAGGGAAAATCATTCTTAAGTACAAATGTTGGGGCTGTGCTTGCACTTGCCGGCAAAAAAACAGTTATCCTTGAATTTGACATACGTAAACCCAAAGTTCTTTCAGGATTGAATATTGAGAAAGGCCCGGGACTTACCAATTTCCTTATCGGTAAGCATGATGACCTTTCCACCCTTATACGCAAGGTACCTGAAACGGACAACTTTTATGTTCTTGGTTGCGGTCCTATTCCGCCTAATCCTTCAGAGCTATTGCTTAGCGAAAAAGTAGATGAAATGTTTGCCTGGCTGAAAAAGGAATTTGATGTTGTTGTAGTTGATACTGCACCAGTTGGAATGGTTAGTGATGCCCAAACATTAAGCAAGTTTTGTGACAGTACACTATACATGGTGAGACAAGGGCACACATTTAAAAAGCAACTTACCCTTATTGATGAGTTTTATACACAAAATAAATTGCCCAAAGTATCAGTTGTCATCAATGATGTAAAACTAAAAACGGGCTATGGTTATTATGGATATGGCCGCTACGGTTACGGGTATGGCTATGGTTACGGCAGTTATTACGAAGAAGAAACTCCTCCACCCACATTTTTTGAAAAAGTACTGGGTTACCTGAACCCGGCTAACTGGTTTAGAAAAAATAACAGAAGGTCTTAATGCGAATTGTTGTAACAGGAGGGGCTGGTTTTATCGGCTCACATATAGTTGCTGCTTTGCTGCAGCATCCTGGTGTGTCATTTGTTCGTGTAATGGATAACCTGGCCACCGGAAGTTTGAAGAACATTGAAGAATTCAGTAGCCATCCAAATTTTGAATTTGTAGAAGCTGATATCAGAAGCTATGCAGCATGTTTACTAGCCTGTGATGGTATTGACCGGATCTGTCACCAGGCAGCTTTAGGCTCAGTTCCCCGTTCCATAAATGATCCATTAACTACAGATGCAGTCAACAATACAGGCACATTAAATATTTATAATGCGGCGAGGGAAAAAAAAATCAAGAGAATTGTTTATGCAGCCAGTTCCTCTACATATGGTGACCATCCCGGATTGCCGAAGGTGGAAGATAAAATAGGCAAACCCCTTTCTCCTTATGCGGTTACCAAATATGTGAATGAATTGTACGCTAAAGTTTATGCCGATCTTTTTGGGCTTGAACTGATCGGTCTGCGGTACTTTAATATTTTTGGACCCCGGCAAAATCCTAACGGGCCCTATGCTGCTGTAATTCCCTTGTTTGCCAATGCTATCATTGCTAACCAGCCACCTGTTATCAACGGTGATGGTAACCATAGCCGTGATTTCACTTATGTAGACAATGCAGTTCAGGCAAATTTGCTTTCCTTATTTACTGATAATCCTGCGGCTATCAACCAGGTATATAATATTGCCTGTGGAGAGCAAACCAGTCTTAATGAGCTTTTTGATATTTTAAAAAAAGAGGCAGGATCATCTATCAATGCTTTGCACGGACCTGAAAGATCCGGAGATGTGAAGCATAGTAAAGCTGATATTTCAAAGGCAAAGGAGCTGTTACATTATTCAGTTCAAAAAAATGTAAAGGAAGGATTGAAAGAAACCTATCGCTGGTATCTTACACAGAATAAGAGCCAGCCAAGTCATTAATCAAACGATAATTATCTATTCATGAAAATTGCAGTTGTTGGTACGGGTTATGTAGGTTTAGTAAGCGGTACCTGTTTTGCTGAAACAGGTAACCAGGTGACCTGTATTGATATTGATGAAAACAAAGTAAGACGATTACAGTCCGGTGAGATAACCATCTATGAGCCGGGGCTTGAAAAGATCTTCTCCAGGAACTTAAAAGAAGGACGTCTTCATTTTACATCTTCACTTACAGAAGGAATAAAAGGATCTGAACTTATTTTCTTAGCCCTTCCCACACCAACCGGTGAAAATGGCAGTGCTGATCTGAAATATATATTGGGTGTAGCCAATGATCTTGGAAAAATTCTTGAGCCGGGTGATTATAAAGTAATCGTAGATAAGAGTACGGTACCAGTTGGTACTGCTGAAAAAGTAAGAGCTGCTATACTTGCATCAGGCGGTGAAAAGCTTACTGATAGTTTTGATGTGGTCAGTAATCCTGAATTCCTACGAGAAGGGGCGGCCGTAGAAGATTTTATGAAGCCGGACAGGGTAGTAATAGGTACCAGTTCAGCAAAAGCTAAAGAAGTAATGCAACAATTGTATGAACCTTTTGTGCGGCAGGGTAACCCGATCATTTTTATGGATGAGAAAAGTGCGGAGCTTACAAAATATGCTGCCAACAGTTTCCTGGCAGTGAAGATCTCTTTTATGAACGAGATCGCTATTCTATCAGAAAAGCTGGGAGCTGATGTGGATATGGTACGCAGAGGTATAGGTACTGATTTCAGGATTGGTAAACATTTTCTGTATCCCGGTCTGGGATATGGTGGCAGTTGTTTTCCCAAAGATGTACAGGCATTGTCCGTTTCTTCCAAAGAAGTGGAATATGATTTTAAGATACTGAACTCTGTGATGGAGGTAAATGTGTTGCAAAAAGAATTCTTCAGTAACAAGATAAGCCGGTATTACAACAATGATCTGAAAGGGAAAAAATTTGCTGTATGGGGTCTTGCATTTAAACCAAATACAGACGATATACGGGAAGCACCTGCCCTGGAAATTATCAGCCGTTTATTGGAAGCTGGTGCAACTGTTACTGCATTTGATCCCGAAGCCATGCCCAATGTAAAGAGAGAGTCAAAATTGGCTATCGATTTTGCAGCAGACCAGTACACAGCATTAACAGATGCAGATGCACTTATTATCTGTACTGAGTGGAACGAATTCCGGACACCAGATTTTGATAAAATTGCTTCGCAATTAAAAAGTAAGGTAATATTTGACGGAAGAAATTTATATGATACTGACCATATGAAGAACAAAGGGTTCTATTATGAAAGTATCGGCAGGGAAAAAGTAACTGCATAATTTATACTGCATGAAAAGAGTATTGATCACCGGAGCCGCCGGATTTTTAGGTTCTCATCTATGTGACCGTTTTATAAAAGAAGGTCATGAAGTGATTGGTATGGATAACCTGATCACCGGCAGCCTGAGTAATATTGAACATCTTTTTCCTTTAAAGGAATTCAGTTTTTATCATCATGATGTAAGCAAGTTCATTCATGTGCCGGGGCATCTTGATTATATATTGCATTTCGCCTCACCTGCAAGTCCGATCGATTATCTTAAGATACCGATACAAACGTTAAAGGTTGGCTCACTGGGTACCCATAATTGTTTGGGGCTTGCCTTAAATAAAAAGGCCAGGATACTGGTGGCCAGTACCAGTGAAGTGTATGGCGATCCATTGGTGCATCCGCAAAACGAGGATTATTGGGGTAATGTAAACCCGGTTGGCCCAAGGGGTGTGTATGATGAAGCCAAGCGATTCCAGGAAGCTATGACGATGGCGTATCATACCTATCATGGTGTAGAAACAAGAATCGTACGGATATTCAATACGTATGGACCAAGGATGCGGCTGAATGACGGAAGGGCCTTACCTGCTTTTATCGGCCAGGCTTTGCGTGGTGAAGACCTGACAGTATTTGGTGATGGCAGCCAGACCAGAAGTTTTTGTTATGTAGCCGACCTGGTAGAAGGAATCTATCGTTTATTACTATCTGATTACAGCCAGCCGGTGAATATTGGCAACCCGGATGAAATAAGCCTGCTTGATTTTGCGAAAGAGATCATACAGCTTACGGGTACTCAACAGAAAATTGTTTTCAAACCATTGCCGGCAGATGATCCAAAACAGCGGAAGCCGGATATTACCCGGGCCAAAGAGATTTTAAATTGGTCGCCTGTTGTTTCAAGGGCTGAGGGACTCAAGATCACTTATGAATATTTTAAATCCTTGCCAGAAGAGGAATTGCGAAAGGAGCATCTGGCGTTTGTTAAGAAGCAGTAATTAGTTATGAGTCAAACAACAATCATAATTACAGGCGGAGCAGGATTTATTGGCTCTCATGTCGTCAGGTTATTTGTCACTAAATATCCTGATAAGCGTATTGTAAATGTAGATGCACTGACCTATGCGGGCAACCTGGAAAATCTTCGGGATATAGAAAGTAAGCCTAATTATGTATTTGAAAAGGCTAATATTTTGGATACAGAAAGGATCAGTGAGTTGTTTTCGAAATACAATCCTGATGGCATCATTCATTTAGCGGCGGAAAGCCATGTGGATCGTTCTATTTTATCACCACTTGATTTTGTTTATACAAATGTAATAGGGACCGTGAACTTATTGAATGCAGCGAAGAAACTGTGGACAAGTGATTATACCAATAAAAAATTCCATCATGTATCCACAGATGAAGTATTTGGTGCATTGGGTGATACCGGTTTCTTTACAGAAGAAACAAAATATGATCCGCATTCACCCTATAGTGCATCCAAAGCATCGAGTGATCATTTTGTAAGGGCCTATTTTGATACGTATGGATTGCCGGTGGTTATTACCAATTGTTCTAATAATTACGGACCTAATCATTTTCCTGAAAAGCTGATTCCTTTATTTATCAATAACATCATTAATAAAAAGCCATTACCTGTATATGGTGACGGTTTATATACCAGAGACTGGTTATATGTTATTGACCATGCCAGGGCGATTGATATGGTATACCATACTGGGAAAACTGGTGATACGTATGCAGTGGGTGGTTTTAATGAATGGAAGAATATAGACCTGGTGAAACTGCTTTGCAAGCTGATGGATGAGAAACTGGGGAATGAGCAGAGCTCCAGTGAAAAGCTTATTACATATATCAAGGACAGACCGGGACATGACAGAAGATATGCCATAGACGCTTCTAAAATAAATAAAGAATTAGGATGGAAGCCTTCGGTGACATTTGAGGAAGGGTTATCAAAAACGATTGATTGGTATCTGGAAAATACAGCATGGCTGGAGCATGTGACGAGTGGGGAGTACCTGCGATTTTATGAGGAGCAGTATAGGGGTGAAGGTTGAACGATTGTTGAAAATAGTTGAACGATGGTTTAACAGTGGTTGAAAGAATGTACTAAAAGTTTAAAGAAGAGAAGAAAAAGGGATGGAGTATCTGTTTTCATTTGAGAAATTAGAAGTTTGGCAACTGGCCAGAAAACTTGCTGTTAAAATTTATCAGAAAACACAGTCTTTTCCATCTGAAGAAAAATATTCATTGGTATCACAGATAAGAAGAGCAGCTTTGTCAGTAGCTGCGAACCTATCTGAGGGAAGCACAAAAACTACAGCAAAAGATCAGGCACCTTTTACAACCATGGCTTTTGGAAGTCTGACCGAATTACTGAATCACCTGATTCTATCTGCTGACCTTGGATATTTAAAGGAAACTGACCTTGCAGAAATAAGAGTTGAAATAAAAAACTTATCCGTAAAACTTTCAAATCTGAAATCTGCTCAATTAAGAAGAATAAGTAACAATAGGTGAACAATTGTTGAACGATGGTTAAACTATTGTTCAACCCCTTTAAACCCTTTTCAATGAAAGGAATAATATTAGCCGGCGGCAGTGGCACCCGTTTATACCCGATCACAAAGGCGATATCGAAGCAGCTGATGCCGATCTATGATAAGCCTATGATCTATTATCCGCTTTCGACATTGATGATGGCGGGTATTAAAGAAATACTGATCATTACCACACCGGAAGATAATGCACAATTCAAAAGGCTATTGGGTGATGGCAGTCATGTGGGTTGCCGGTTTGAATATGCTGTACAGGAAGTGCCTAAC
>CAYVSH010000162.1:0-6251 GCA_964453625.1 uncultured Chitinophaga sp. | reverse complement strand
AAATACCAGGATTTTATACGGGCATCAGTGCCATATTTGGGAGAAGGGTTTTTAGCCAACCAAACAGTTTTCTTTAAACAATGCGACTCTGCTTTCAAAGTGGATATAAACGATGAGATTCCCTATGGGTTTGATTATGACTGGTACACCAACAGCCAGGAAGATCCGCAATACCTGTTGGATGAGATGAATAAAAAAGAAAATAAGTGGGAGATAATTGTAAATGGTAATGATGCATCAGTAATAGTATATACCCCTGAGAACCTTGATTATGGCATAGTGAATGTGTTTTTAGAAAAAGAAAATGACAAATGGGTCATTGTTAAAATAGGAATTGAATAATATTGCAGGTATGACGATTTATTTCGGATACGAAAAAAAGAAAGTGATCCAGGCGTTGCGATATCATTTTATCAACCGCAGAGAAATTCGCCTGATGATAATAATGGTGAATGTATTTGCGATTGCCACTTTTACTTTATACTTTCTAAAGAAGATACAACCAATGGCTTTTCTCGTAGGTTCGTTGTTGTGGGTGATTTTGATGATCAGTTTCTGGTATCTATTACCCTCAATGGTTTATCGCAAAGCCATTACCTTCAAACATGAATTCAGTATGACGTTTGAAGAAAACAGGTTTACCCTGGCACATGAAAAAGGTTCGAAAGAATGGCCTTGGGAGGCGCTGAAGCATTACCTGGAGAGTCCGCATTTCTTTCATCTTTATTTTGATAACCGTTCTTTTTTATTGGTGCCAAAAGAAGGGTGCAAAGACACAGATGAAGTTTTTACATTACGAGGCCTTATCAAATCAAAAGTAAAAAAAGGATAAGGGGTATATTATTATCAGAGTCTTTTTTCCATAACATAATGCGGAATGGTCACTTCGTTGAACTCGTCGCTGGCAATTACATATCCCATTTTTTCATAAAAGCCCACTGCATTTTTCCGGGCATGCATTGAAAGCACTTTATATCCTCTGTCCCTTGCCAGGTTTTCAGCAAAACTCATCAGAGCCCGGCCAATCCCTTTTCCCTGCAGATCATTCACTACCGCCATTTGCCTTAGTCTTACAGTTTGCGGATTTTCTTCCACCATCATGCAGCATCCTAGCATATCATCATCTTCAAATGCACCGATGAGAATATTGTTTGCTTCTTCAGCAAGTTCTTCTTCTGTAAAACCAAGGCCAAGGGGTTTGCGGAGAATGTCATCCCGCAACTTTACCATTTGCCGGTATTCGGGACTTCCGTGATCGATAATTTTCAATGCCATAACCAATGATTAATCCGCCAGAACTTCAAAATACAAAGAACTTGTAATACTGCCAACCGTTTGATAGCTTATTTTATTATGATCCCGGATGCTAAAATTGACCTTCTATTTCTTAGTTTTCAGCCCGTTGAAATAAATTTGGAAAAAAACAGCTTTACGACGCTTATTAATTCAAAAAGTATATTTTTGCTCCAATAAACAAAACTTAAAGAACATGTCAGACATTGCATCAAGAGTAAAAAAGATCATCGTTGACAAACTGGGTGTTGACGAAGCAGAAGTAACCAACGAAGCTTCATTTACCAACGACCTTGGCGCCGATTCATTAGATACGGTAGAATTGATCATGGAATTTGAAAAAGAGTTTAATATCTCCATTCCCGATGAGCAGGCTGAGACCATAACATCAGTTGGTCAGGCTGTTGCTTACCTGGAAGAACATGCCAAATAATATTTGGAATGTCCCGCTTTTGGCGGGAAAATAAATTTAAACCGCCTTCCGACTGTCGTTTGCAGCGTAGGCGGTTCTTTTCTTTTAGTATCTGCAGATAGAAAGAGGTATTTTTATATAATTACACTATTGCAAAGAGTTATGGAATTAAAAAGGGTTGTAGTTACAGGTATGGGAGCCCTCACACCATTGGGCAATACTATTCAGGATTATTGGAATGGGTTAGTGAACGGTGTGTCCGGTGCCGACATGATAACTTTATTCGACGCTTCAAAGTTTCGTACCAAATTTGCCTGCGAAATAAAAGGATTCGAGCCAACTGATTTTTTAGATAAAAAGGAAGCCAGGAAGATTGACCGCTTTACTCAATTGGCCCTGGTGGTTAGTGATCAGGCAATGGCTGACGCAGGCCTGAATAAAGACAATATTAATCCAGACCGGATAGGTGTAGTATTTGCCAGCGGTATAGGTGGTTTGATTACTTTTCAACATGAAGTAACAGATTTTGCAAGGGGTGATGGAACACCGAGGTTCAATCCATTCTTCATACCTAAAATGATTTTGGATATAGCTGCAGGACAGATCAGTATGCGGCATAATCTCCGTGGGCCAAACTTTGCTGTAGTGAGTGCCTGTGCCAGCAGTACTAATGCCATCATGGATGCATTCAATCTAATCCGTCTGGGTAAATCAGATATAATCGTTACCGGTGGAAGCGAAGCGGTAATAAGTGAAGCCGGAGTTGGTGGTTTTAATGCCATGAAAGCAATGAGTGAAAGAAATGACGATCCTAAAACTGCGAGCAGACCTTATGATAAAGACAGAGATGGATTTGTAATGGGTGAAGCATGTGGAATATTAATACTTGAAGAACTGGAACATGCAAAAGCAAGAGGTGCAAAGATATATTGTGAGATCGGCGGTTGCGGAGCTACGGCAGATGCCCATCATATTACTGCACCACATCCTGAAGGACTAGGTGCTAGAAATGTAATGCTTGCTGCATTGGATGATGCAGGAATGAAACCTGAAGAGATTGACTATATCAATACACATGGTACATCCACACCAATAGGTGATGGGGCAGAAGTAAAAGCCATCACTTCAGTTTTTGGTGACCATGCATACAAATTAAATATCAGTGCCACCAAATCCATGACCGGCCACTGTTTAGGTGCAGCCGGTGTAATAGAAGCCATTGCCAGCATTCAGGCTGTTGTAAATGATATAGTACCACCAACAATCAATCATTTTACAGACGATCCGGAACTGGACCCCAAACTGAATTTTACATTTAATAAAGCTCAGCAACGTACCGTACGGGCTGCATTGAGTAATACATTTGGATTTGGCGGACATAATGCCTGTGTGATAGTTAAGAAATTTAATTAACTGGTTAATCCGGCGCAGGCTGGAGTGGCGGTACGAAAAATGGATATTGCTGTAAAGCAATAATAAACCAATTAACAATTTAACTAACCAACCTTTTTTTCGTAGCTTAACGCAGTGGATTTTTTAAAATTTTTTTCCGGTAAGTTCACCGGTTCTTCATTTAAGAAAGAATTGAAAAATATCCTGGGTTTTAAACCGGGTAATATTTCTTTATATAAAACGGCACTTACACACCGTTCCGTCCGGGAAAATATTGATGAGAACAATGAAAGGCTGGAATACCTCGGCGATGCCATCTTGAGTGCATTGGTGGCTGATTATCTTTTTAAACGTTATCCTTACAAAGAAGAAGGTTACCTGACAGAAATGCGAAGTAAGATGGTAAACCGTCAGCAGCTAAATGAAATAGCCATAAGAATGGGCTTGAAAAAAGTGACACTGTATAATAAAATGGACGGTTCCCTAAAAGTGAGCCAGATATTTGGAAATACGCTTGAAGCATTGGTGGGAGCTATCTACCTCGATCATGGGTATAAAAAAACAAACAAATGGGTACTTGATTATATTATTCTGCCGCACATGTTTATGGATGACCTGGAAAACCTTGAGATCAATCATAAGAACAAACTATATGGATGGGCCAATAAGAACGGAAAAGTGCTTGAGTTTGAAACACTGAATGAAAAACTGGAAAATGGCCGCCGTCTTTTCACTGTGGCAGCGATATTGGATGGAAAAAATATTGCTGAAGGGAAAGCATTCAATAAAAAAGATGCATCGCAAATAGCGGCACAGGTAGCTGTTGATAAATTAGGAATTGTAAATGCCGATTCAATAGCCGGTGAGTATTAGTTTTACCCATCAAGAAATAAAAAATGGTTATGAAAAAAACTCTTTTGTTTGTAATTGTTGTAGCCGGTATAGTAGCATGTAAAAGTCCGGCAAAAGGCAAGAACGGCGAGGTGTATAAAACACCGGTACAGTATAATGACTATATCGTGGGCCGTCAAACCACTTTGTTGAAAAATATCATGGAATTTGCAAAAGTGGCACAAACTAATCTCGACTCTGCTGACAAGATGCTGAATGATTATGTGCAACAAACTGATAAGATGATTATAGAGTTAAGAGGGATGCCGGCATACAGGGGTGACTCTGCATTACGAGATGCCGCAATCAGTTCTTTTACTTTTTACAGAAAAACATTTGATGATTATTATCGGAATATTATCAGATTAAGACAAGATGTAGATGCTGATAATGAATCTGCAATTAATGATATTGTAGAAACACTTACAAGAGAAGAAGAGAAATATGACAAGGCTTTTCATAATGCACAAAGAAACTTTGCTACAAAGAATAAAATGAAACTGATGGATAATGAGATGCAGAAGGATATAGATGAAATGAAGGATGAGTGATCGTTTATTTACCTGGGTTTTCCATACAAAGTTCAATCAGTACTCCATTGGTATTTTTAGGGTGAAGAAAACAGACCAGTTTATTATCAGCACCTTTTTTTGGGGTTTCGTTCAGTAGCACGAAGCCTTCTTTTCTTAGACGCTCCATTTCTGAATAAATATCAGCCACATCAAATGCGATATGATGCAGCCCTTCCCCTTTTTTTTCAATGAAACGGGCTATTACACCATCAGAATCGGTGCTTTCTACCAGTTCCACTTTTGTTTCACCCATACGAAAAAAAGCGGTGTTCACTTTTTCTGAACTCACTTCTTCTGTTTTATAACAATTTGTATTGAGCAGCTTTTCAAATATGGGGATTGATATTGCTAATTCTTTTACGGCGATTCCAATATGCTCTACTTTTTGCATAATTGATGGATTTGTGGTGAACCTTTTCTATGTTCAAATGTAAGACATCAGGTGGCGATTGTGCTTTACAGTATAAAGGCTGCTATTCCTGTCAGCAGAGTAAAGAAAGCCTAAAATTTCCTTATTGCTTAAAAGAGATAGCAAATTGTGAATAAGCACCTTGCGATTTCGGTAAAAACCGGGGTTAAAAGCGAAAATACCCCTTATTCTTAGCCTGTTTTGAGTTAAATTTGCAAGTAGAAACAAAAACGAACAACAAAAGATTATGCTGAATTTTCCTATTTACTTAGACCATAATGCTACGACACCATGTGACCCGAGAGTGGTGGATGCGATGATACCCTATTTCACCAATAATTTTGGTAATGCGGCAAGCCGTAACCACCCGTTTGGCTGGCAGGCAGAAGCAGCGGTGGATAATGCAAGAGAGCAGGTTGCCAAACTGATTGGTGCTGACCCTAAAGAAATAATATTTACCTCTGGTGCTACGGAAGGAGATAACCTTGCTATTAAAGGTGTGTTTGAAATGTATGCCAGCAAAGGCAATCATATCATTACCTGCAATATTGAGCACAAGGCTGTACTGGATACTTGTAAGCATATTGAAAAGGAGGGTGGTGAAGTTACTTACCTTAAGGTAAAACCAAATGGGTTAATAGACCTGGCAGAACTGGAAGCAGCGATAAAGCCGACAACTATCCTTATTGCTATCATGTATGCAAATAATGAGATTGGTACCATCAACCCGATAAAAGAAATAAGTGCCATTGCCAGAAAGCATGGTGTGCTGTTGTTTACCGACGGGGTACAAGCGGTTGGTAAAATACCCGTTGATGTAAATAAGGATGGTATTGACCTGATGGCTTTTACTGCACATAAAATGTATGGTCCGAAAGGGGTGGGTGCATTATATGTTCGCCGGAAAAATCCAAGGGTAAAAGTAACTGCACAGATGGATGGTGGCGGACATGAAAGAGGCATGAGAAGCGGAACATTAAATGTTCCTGGCATTGTAGGATTTGGTAAGGCTTGCGAAATATGTATGAATGAAATGGCGGAAGAAACAGTAAGGGTAAGTAAACTGCGGGATAAATTACAAACTGAATTGTTGAAAATAGAGGAATCTTATTTGAACGGCGATAAAGAACATAAACTGCCCCATGTAACCAATATTTCCTTCAAGCATGTGGAAGGGGAGGGATTGCTGATGGGTTTTAATAAGAACATTGCTTTATCATCAGGCTCTGCTTGTACATCGGCTTCACTTGAGCCTTCGTATGTTTTGAAAGCATTAGGTCTG
>CAYVSH010000161.1:0-6317 GCA_964453625.1 uncultured Chitinophaga sp. | reverse complement strand
GGCAGATACATATCCTGACAATATTCATAATTATCATTTTGATGTGAAAGTAGAAAACGATGAACTATACTTTGACTATAAATTAAACAGAGGCATCTGCCAAAGCATGAATGCCTCTATATTAATGAAGAAAATCGGAATAGAATTATAGTTACCTGCCCCAACCAAACCAGTCATTGCCATTGGCATACAACATTAATCCAAGCAGTAAAATCATACCTGCAATCTGTGCATACTCCAGGAATTTCTCATTCGGCTTTCTCCTGGTGATCATTTCATATAAGGTGAACATAACATGACCACCATCCAATGCAGGGATTGGAAGCAAATTCATAAATGCAAGTATGATGGAAAGAAAAGCTGTAATATTCCAGAAAGCTTCCCAACTCCAGGTGGTGGGGAAGATTGATCCAATGGCTTTAAAACCACCTACTCCTTTATATGCACCGGTGCTCGGGTTTAGTATAAGTTTAAACTGTTCAATATAATCACTGAGCTTCTCCCCGGCCTTTCTAAAACCCGCAGGAAATGCTGGAAAGAACCCATACTTTGTTGTAACTACATCATATACGCCAAGACTGTCATACTGTTCACTGTTC
This sequence comes from uncultured Chitinophaga sp., assembly GCA_964453625.1. Taxonomy (GTDB): domain Bacteria; phylum Bacteroidota; class Bacteroidia; order Chitinophagales; family Chitinophagaceae; genus JJ008. Next base: position 5,718 of record CAYVSH010000161.1, on the reverse strand, counting down.
AGCATATAAATTCCTAATCTTCCTTCTTCACTTACGCCACTTGTCAGATTCACCGTATCTGCACCACGCAGCACTTGTAAACTCACTGTTCCTTTTTTATTTTTTTCAGCAACAGTATTTATTTGATCCATAAACTGAACAGGTTCACCCTGGACTGAAATTATCTTGTCAAAAGATTGTAACCCTGCTTTCTTCGCAAACGAAGTGTCCTTTTCGGGAAAATCACCAACTATACTTGGAACCCTTTCTATAATGAAGGGTCTTCTTCTTTTATCCCGTCTTGTAATGATATCATCCAGCAAATGTACTGGCACATCAATCGTAACCTTTTGGTTGTTTCTTTCCAATATCACTTCTCTTCCACCAATTAGAATTTTGGGTTGTACCTGTTCAAAATATTTTATCGAATCTCCATTAACTGAAATGATCTTATCTCCATTCTGGAACCCAAGTTTTGACATCAATGTGTCCGTAACCCATATCCCATTCTTCACACTGGCAATAGGTGTTTTCTTTTCACCCCAGATCATCAATATGAATGCATATATAACAAAAGCGGTCAGTACATTCATAATAACACCGCCAAGCATAACTATCAACCGCTGCCAGGCCGGTTTACTTCTGAACTCCCATTCTTTGGGTGGCTGCTTCATGGCTTCTTTATCCATGCTTTCATCAATCATTCCGGATATTTTTACGTATCCGCCTAAGGGTAACCAGCCAATTCCATAAACGGTATCGCCTATTTTCTTTTTTACAAGAGCAAACCAGGGATCGAAAAACAAAAAGAACTTTTCCACCCGGCATTTGAACCATCTTGCCGTTATATAGTGGCCAAATTCATGCAAAATAACAAGCAGTGATAAGGCCAATAACAATTGCCCTGCCTGCAATCCTACATTCGACCAGTTAATAGCTAATAAATTCATAGTAATTTTATAAAGAATCCCGATTTGCACCGGGATCAAACTTAAATTAGAGTTTAATTAAATCGGCAGCAAAGTTACGGGCCTCACCATCGCTTTCAAAATATTCCTCCAGTGATGGATTGGAAATAAAGCTGATCTTTTCCATAGTCCTTTCAATCACATCCGTCATATCTAAAAAATTGATACGATTGCGAAGAAAAGCATAAACCGCAACTTCATTAGCAGCATTCATAATACAGGGTAGATTTCCCGACCTGTTCAATGCTTCTTGCGCAAGGGCAAGATTTCTAAATGTTTTAGTATCGGGTTCTTCAAACGAAAGAGTACTTACTTTTTTAAAATCAAGTCGTGGAAAATCATTTTTGATCCTTCCGGGAAAACCAAGTGCATACTGGATCGGCAGTTTCATATCAGGTAATCCCATCTGTGCTTTTATACTTCCATCTTCAAACTGTACCATACTATGAATAATGCTTTGCGGATGAATAACCACCTGCACTTGTTCAGGCCTAAGGTTGAACAACCATTTAGCTTCAATCATTTCCAGCCCTTTGTTCATTAATGTAGCTGAATCGATTGTAATTTTTGCGCCCATGCTCCAATTGGGGTGATTCAATGCATGTTCCCGTTTTACATTGACAAGATAGTTTGGCTTGCGACCAATGAACGGACCGCCTGATGCTGTAAGAATTATTTTTTCAATTCGATTTCTTGTTTCACCAACCAGGCATTGAAAAATAGCTGAGTGTTCAGAATCAACCGGAATAATCGGAACCCTGTTCTCAACGGCTTTGCGCATTATTATATCTCCTGCCACAACCAAGGTTTCTTTATTGGCTAACGCAATCGCTTTACCGTTTTCAATAGCTTTTAGTGTGGGACGCAAACCAGCATATCCAACAATTGCAGCCAGCATCAAATCATAACAATCCATTGCTGCTACTTCTTCTAATGCCTTTTCTCCTGCAAATACTTTAACATCCGTTGAAGCAAGAGCTTCTTTTACTTTCGGATATTTCTTTTCATCGCCAATGACAACAACATTGGGATTAAAATGCAAAGCCTGTTCTATCAGCAACTCTTCATTATTATGGGCTGTTAATACCTCCGCAGAAAATTTATCGGGGTTTGACTCGATAACTTCTAAAGCCTGTGTACCGATAGAACCGGTAGATCCGAAAATGGCAATCCTTTTTATATTTTTTGTTGAACTCATTCTTAAACTGACTGTAATCTTTTAGTCCATTTTTGCAATTGGTCTGCAATCTTTCTGTCATTACTTAACCGGGGAACTTTATTCTGGCCACCCAATTTACCAATTGATTTCATGTAATCAATAAATCCGTTTTTTTCCACTGGCCTTATTCTTAGTGGTGTAAGTATATTCCCACTAATCAGGTCATCATAATAAGAATTCTTTTCACGAAGATTATGATCAAGCTTAATTGCAAAATCATCAAGATCAGCAGGTGTATTCTCAAATTCAATAAACCATTCATGGCAGGACTTCCCTTCATCGTCACTTATATGTGGCGCAACGGTAAATTCTGTCACCCGGATATTTAATTCCGTTGCAGCTTTCAATAGACTTGCTTCTACCTCTTCGCCGATAACATGTTCTCCAAACGCAGATATAAAATGTTTGGTACGTCCGGTTACTACAAGGCGATAAGGATCTGTTGATACAAATTTGATAGTGTCGCCCAGGTTATAACCCCATAACCCTGCATTACTGTTTATTATCAACGCATAATTCTCTCCCACTTTTACATCCCTTAACGATAGCCTTGTCGGATTTTCATTAAAGATTTCTCCGGCGGGAATAAATTCAAAAAATATCCCGCTATTTGTATTCAATAATAATCCATCAGCTTGTTGCGAATCCTGGAAAGCAAAAAAACCTTCGCTGGCCGGGAACAATTCTATGGTGTCTACTTTTCTTCCAACACTTTCAAGAAGTTTGGCTTTGTATGGTTCAAAATTTACACCGCCCTGAACCATCACACTAAAGTTGGGGAAAAGTTCCCCTACTTTCTTTCCACTATTCTTTATCAGCTCATCAAAATACATCTGCATCCACGGTGGTATGCCGCTGATGAGTGTCATATTTTGTTTGATGGTCTCTTCAACGATCTTTCCCAACTTTTCTTCCCAGTCTTCAATACAATTGGTTTCAAAAGAAGGCAATTGATTTGTTCGTAAATATTTGGGAACATGATGATTAACAATGCCACTTAATCTTCCTGTTGGAATATCTCCTACTCTCTCCAGCTCAGGTGAACCTGATAAAAAGATCATTTTACCATCTGCAAACTTTGTATTTCCGGTTTCAGCCATATAGCAAAGCAGGGCATTCCTGGCTGTATTAATATGATTTGGGATTGAATCCTTAGTGATGGGAATATACTTGGTACCGCTTGTAGTGCCGGAGGTTTTGGCAAAATAAATGGGCTTGCCTTTCCAAAGTACATTATGCTTTCCCTCTTTTATCTTTTCCACCCAGGGTTTTAGCTGTTCATAATCCCGTATCGGAACGGCCTGCCTGAATTCCTCGTATTTTGTTACCTGATCTAATCCTGCCTCTTTACCGATATCAGTGATTTTCCCTACTTTGATAAGGTTTTTCAAGATAGCTTCCTGGTCGGCCAGGGCCGTTATCATTCCCTTACGGATACCTTTATATATATATGAAGCGAAAGGTTTTGCTAAGAAAGACTTGATTTTCATACACTATTCTAATATTTCCCCGAAAATGGCAATTGGACGTTAATGACCTGAAACCGTGGTTTTAAACCGGGGGATACAAATATAACGGTTAAAGGCACAAAATGGGGGGCATTAAATGTTCATAATTCTTTGATTTCCCGTTTGCCGCTTCAGATTTTCCCCTTACCTTTGCCTCCCGAAATTTATCGGGTTAAATTTAACAATATGATAGCCGTAGTAAAGATAGCCGGACAGCAATTCAAAGTGGAAAAAGATCAGACTTTGTACATTCCTCGTGTAGAGGGTAATGCCGGTGACAAACTGGACCTTGAAGTTTTATTGGTAGATGCTGATGGTAAACTTTCAACTGGCAGTGATGTAAAAACAAAAGTAAAAGCAGAGATCGTTGATCATATAAAAGGTGATACGGTTATAGCTTATAAGCAGAAAAGAAGAAAAGGTTTTCACAAAAAGAAAGGACACCGTACTGCTTACACAAAAATTAAAGTAACTGACATTAAATAACAAAAAAGCAAATCACAAATTCCAATCTTCAACTTTGTAATTTGGAATTTATTATTTGGAATTTAAAATTATAAAACAATGGCACATAAAAAAGGTGAAGGTAGTGTAAAGAATAACCGTGACTCACAAAGCAAACGCCTTGGTGTAAAAATTTTTGGTGGCCAGCCTGCTACTTCAGGTAGTATCATCGTTCGTCAACGTGGTACTGTTTATCATCCTGGAAAAAATGTTGGTGTTGGAAAAGACTTTACATTATTTGCATTAACTGATGGTCTAGTTGAATTTCGTAAAGGGAAAAATGACAGAACAACAGTATCAGTAACTGCAGTATCAGCTTAAGCAATTCACTTCCGTTTAGAATTTTGTGGAAAAAAAATTTGGGTAGTATTAAATAATTCTTATTTTTACTATCGTTAACCCATTTTTACTAACATTAAATTCTAACAAAATGGCTACTAAGAAAAAAGCTGCTAAGAAAAAAGCTGCTCCTAAAAAGAAAGCTGCTAAGAAAAAAGCTGCTAAAAAGAAGAAATAAGTTTAAGAGTTTCTTAAACGAAATAGAAAGTCCTCCGAAATTCGGGGGACTTTTTTTGTGGCATTACTTTAATCTTAAATTAGCGTATGGATAATATTGCCATTGCCGAAAACTTTGAACTGCTCGCTAAACTGATGGATATACATGGAGAAAACTCCTTTAAGTCCAAAACCTTTGCTGTAGCGGCTTTCAACATAGAGAAGCTGCCGATGCAATTAAAAGATACTCCTCGGGAAAAACTTTTCAGCATTAAAGGAATTGGTGAAAGCACAGGACGAAAAGTGGCCGAAATGATTGATACAGGCAAACTTGAAGTACTGAATGAATACATCAGCAACACACCGCCCGGTGTAATAGAAATGCTGAACATAAAAGGCATCGGCCCAAAAAAGATCAACACCATCTGGAAAGAAATGGAGATCGAATCGCTGGGGGAATTGTTGTATGCATGCAATGAGAACAGGTTAACATTGTTCAAGGGATTTGGAGCAAAGACACAGCAAAACGTCCAGGAAGCCATTGAATTTTATTTTTTGAACCAGGGACACTTTTTATATGCACAGTTGGAAGAAATATATCCGCAGATAGATGGCTACCTTAAAAAATTATTTACAGCAGAAAAAGTAAGAGCAACCGGTGCTTACAGAAGACAAGCCATAACGATAGAAGAACTTGAATTTGTAATTGCAGAAGATATTGAAACAGTAAAACCAAAATTTCAAACGGCACAACCTCCTGAGTTACTGGAAGAAAATGAAGACAGCTTATTATATAAGTTGAAGAACGGATTGAAACTAAAATTGTACACAGGAAAACAAAATATTACTGAACGGCAATTCAATACTACAGGAAGCCCGGAATTTATTGAAGCATTTAAAAAAGAATTTCCGGCAATAAAATATACAGTAACAGAAAATGACGAATCGGTTTTCGCTGCTGCAAAAATTCAATATATACCCCCTTGCTTACGGGAAACAACTACTATCATTGAAAAAGCCAAAAAGAATAAACTGCCTGAACTGA
>CAYVSH010000160.1:0-6330 GCA_964453625.1 uncultured Chitinophaga sp. | reverse complement strand
ATGACCGGCTTTTTAAAATGTTTTTCCACCAGGTAACGTTCATGTTCACTTTGCAAATCCATTCCCCAGCCTGTTATTTCGTATTGGAATTTCTTCTTCTTGTTATGGTTGCTATTTTGTAAAATGTCAATCGCATCAGTGTAGGTCAGTCTTTCGAAGTCATTGTTCAGTACAAACTCCAGTTTTTCAAGTAAACCCATTTCACTGCGTTTATCCTGTGGCAATTGTTTTTCTTCATCAGCCAATCGTTGTGCTAAAAACTCAAGGTCTTCATTATTATTATCCATTGCATACCGGATAATGTATTTGATGAACTCTTCAGCCAGGTTCATATTATCTTCCAAATCATAAAAAGCCATCTCAGGTTCTATCATCCAGAATTCTGCAAGGTGTCTTGCCGTATTACTGTTCTCTGCCCTGAAGGTTGGACCAAAAGTATAAATATCACCGAAAGCTGTTGCACCCAATTCACCTTCCAGTTGTCCGCTAACAGTAAGGTTGGTTGCTCTACCAAAAAAGTCTTCTCTGAAATCTACTTTGCCTTCATCATCCCTGGAAGCGGAGCCATCTACAGGTAGTGTGGTTACTTTAAACATTTCACCTGCACCTTCTGCATCACTAGCGGTGATGATGGGTGTGTGCATGTATAAAAAACCTTTTTCATTAAAGAATTTGTGTACAGCAAATGCCAACGCATGACGAACACGGAACACTGAACCAAAAGTGTTGGTACGAAATCGCAGATGAGCTTTCTCTCTTAAGAATTCAAGGCTATGCTTTTTGGGTTGCAAAGGATATTTTTCTGCATCACTATCTCCCAGCACTTCAATTGTCGCCGCTTTCAGATCCATCTTCTGGCCTTTACCTAATGAAGGCTCAATGATGCCGGTAACTTTCAGCGAAGCAGAAGTTGTTATTCTTTTCAGCAATTCATCATCAAACTTCCCCAGCTCTACCACCACCTGCAGGTTATTATTAGTACTTCCATCGTTCAATGCAATGAACTGGTTGTTCCGAAAAGTTCTCACCCAGCCCATTACGGTTACTTCCTGTCCTTGTGGTTCCTGCGCCAGCAGCTCTTTTATCTTGATTCGCTTATTAAACATGTTCCAAATTTTGGAGAGCAAAGATAATACTGATGGGTTGAAATCCTTTATGGCTTTGTGATCTCAGCCAATACCAGTTTTGTGCAATCATTTTCTCTTGTAGCAGGATTCAAAAATTTGATGCCAAGTTTGGTTATTTCAAAATCAATAGCAGGTTGATGGTTTTTTAGCTGGTATCCTTCGTTTTTAATAAGCTGCTCATGATTGACATTATATAACAACCACACTCTTTCTTTTTGCTGTATAACAGAGTCTGTAAATTCTCTCCTGATTGTTTTAGTGTAAAAGAAATAAGAAGAACTTTGGGTTTCTTTCCAAGCATACACATTCACAGGGTCAACAATCCCTTTGGTGGAAAAAGCCAGTTCATTACCACCCTGGTATTTTAATAACTGTGGGTAGAAATTTGTGTTCAGCAAAAAGAAAGCCAATGACATCAGTGCAGCTGATGCTGCAACTGCTTTTTGCAAATGATCATACAGTTTGCTTTTCAAAAAATAAAAAACAATAGCCAATAAAACGATAGTTCCTGCAATTAGAATTATGCTTTTAACAGGGAAGAACCAGCTATTAATAATTCCCAACAATAACAATAGTAACAGTACGATCACCAACTGGATTATATGTATCGCTTTATTTTTTTTCAAATCATCCTTTCTGTTTAGCATGAATGCTGATGCAAGGACAGCTGTGGTTGGAAAAACAATATTGAGATAATGAGGAAGTTTAAACCCCGAAAATGAAACGATCAGTAAAGTGATAATAAAAACTCCGGTTGTCAGCCATTCGTCTTTTCGCTGCAGAAAATTCTTCAGCCTTCCCGCCATTGCCCAATAAGTAATGATACACCAGGGAGCAAAAGCCCAGAGAAAAGAATGAATAAAGAATAAATAATCATGTTTCGCATCGCTGCCCATTGTTCCGCTGAACCGTTCCACACTTTGGTTGATAAGGATAAACTTTACACCGTTGATATGATCTTTTCCCCTGACCACCTTTTCAGGATGAAGATTATACTGCAGATAAAAGCAATACACAACCGGAAAAATAAAGGCAGCAAACAGTACCAGCAACAATAACCATTTCCGGTTGAGAAACAACTTCCACTCTTTTCGGTACAGGATATAAAAAAGTGCTGCTACAGCCGGTATAAAAACACCGATATGTCCTTTGGTAGAAAACCCCAACGCCAGTCCTAATGCAGCACCTGCTACATTTATTATTTTCTTATTATGTATGAACTCAACTAATTGCCAGGTAGCAAAAGCAATGGATGCTGTAAGTATCGCATCCATCCGCACATCATTATTGGCCAGCATGAATGCAAACGATGAAGCTAATATCAATGCAGCAAGTTTTCCAACTTCATTATTATATAATGATTTGCCTAACCTGTATGTTGAATAAATACTAAGTATAGAAAACAGGAAAGAAGGAAATTTATATGCAAAACCTGTTACACCAAATATCTTATAACTAAAAGCCGCCAGCCAGAAATGTAAATGTGGTTTATCTAAATAATCTCCGGCATGGTCCACCAATGAAACATAATCTCCGGTAAGATACATGTGCAAGGCAATATTTGCATGATGAGCTGAATCGTTGTCCATCAGTGGAACAAATAATCCAAACAAATATGCAATACCCAACAGGGAAAACAGGAAAATATATATGTGACGGGAAATGAATGGCTTCTCCAAGCTTTCTTATTTTATGCAAAGTAAACAATCTGCTGACTTATATGAACGGCCTTATTGAAAATACAATGTTTACTATCTTGGTGAAAATTTATGAAATGAAAAAGCTATTCCTGTTGTTTGCAGTTGTTTCATTCAACCTCTCTTCATTTGCCAAAGTAAATGACAGTATTCCGGCTAATCCCAATGATGTGGTAACCCCTGGTGCAATCATTAAAGCTGTATATGATGTTATTTCCGGACCTGCTGGTGAAAAGAGAAACTGGGACAGGATGCGGACACTATTTACAACAGATGCCCGTTTGATGCCAACCGGGAAAAAACAAACCGGGGAAGGGGTCAGAAGATCATTTAGTCTTGAAGAATATATTTCAACATCAGCGCCATTTCTTGAAAAGAACGGATTCTTTGAAACAGAGATCGGCCGGAAGACAGAACAATACGGAAACATTGTTCATGTATTCAGTACGTATGAAAGCCGTAAAACTCTGAATGACGATAAACCATTTATGCGGGGCATCAATAGTTTTCAGTTGTGGAATGATGGCAAACGCTGGTGGGTAATCAATATTCTCTGGGAAAGCGAAACAACCGAAAACCCGATTCCAGAAAAATATATTGGAACAATAAATTAAATCGTTTTCAAAAGATCAGTCACTTTTTCTTTGATCAGGTCACGGACCTTTCTGAAATCTTCTTCATTCATCTCTCTCGGATCAGGGATCTGCCAGTCAATGAATTGTTTGGCAGGCATCCACGGACAGGCATCGCCACAGCCCATTGTAACCACTGCATCAAAGGGAGCAAATTCTTTTACCTGGTCCAGTGATTTTGACCGGTGTTTTTTCAGATCATAACCCAGCTCTTTCATAGCCTCAATAGCTTTCTGGTTGATTCTGCCTGATGGCTTTGAACCAGAACTATACGCTTCAACAGTATCGCCGCCAATCATTTTCGCAAAGGCCTGGCTCATCTGCGAACGGTTGCTGTTTTCAATACAAACAAAAAGGATTTTCTTTGGCATAATAGTAAAGATAAAGTGCCTCGTTTTACGGGGCACTTTTTTGTTTTAACAGCATCCAATACCACCATCTTTTCCGCAGAAAATACTGCCCGGCTCACAACAGGTTGGATCTTTCTGAATTTTTGTGTTCATGGCTATACTTTTTATAATTAAAAAATAAGTGACAAATTAACAACATCCGCTTCCTGGTTCACAGCAATTACGATCATCCTTTGCAGGCTTTTCTGCATATACTGTTATGCTGGTGATCCTTGCATTGCCATTCTTGTACACTGCAATTTCTTCTGTGTTTAGATAATTCGCCAATACTTCATCCGGCAAAGTGATTGGTTTGTTTTTTTGCAAAGTGATGTTTGTAAATCCAGCTTGTTTAATAATATCCAGGTATTCATTTTTTTGAATGGCACCACTTACGCATCCGGCATATAACTCTGCTACTTCTTTCCATTTTTCCGGAAGTTCACCTTCCAATACAATATCAGAAATGGAAAAATGACCGCCGGGTTTTAATACACGGAAGATCTCACTCATCACTTTGTGTTTGTTAGGAACAAGATTCAGAACGCAGTTGCTTACAATTACATCTGCATAATTTGCTGTAACAGGCATATCCTCAATATCTCCCTGGCGGAATTCTACATTCTGCAACCCCAGCTTTTCAGCATTGACCCTCGCTTTGGCAATCATGGCTTCAGTAAAATCAATACCGATCACCTTACCTTTTTCACCTGCAAATTTGCGGGCAATGAATACATCATTACCGGCGCCACTTCCAAGGTCAATGACTGTATCGCCTTCCTTTATTTTTGCAAACTCGGTTGGAAGACCACAGCCTAATCCGAGGTCTGCTTCCGGGTTATAACCTTCAAGTTTTGTATAATCATCTGCCATAATATTATATACATCAGTGTCGCAGCACCCGGTAGCTCCGCAGCAGGAAGACTGGTTTTGTTCTTTTGATTGGTTGGCAATCGCCGTGTATTTTTCACGGACCATTTCTTTAATTTCTGAATTTGTGTTCATGGTTATACTTTTTGCCCTCAACCCCCTAAAGGAGGCTAAGGATGTTACTAATTACTTTATGTTTTCCTTTTAACAACAAGCTTTTTCGTTATTTATTTTCAGTTTCGCAAATAGAGAGTTGAACTCGGCGTTGAATTTTTCAAATGCTTTCCAATTAATGCAATAACAACTTCGTGGACCATCAACAGTTCCGGAAATGAGTCCGGCGTTTTTTAATTCTTTCAAATGCTGAGACACGGTTGATTGTGCCAAAGGCAGCATCTCCACAATTTCACCACAGATACATTCATTTCGTTGTGCCAATACTTTCAGTATGGCGATCCTGGCCGGATGGCTCATAGCTTTGGCAAAAGCGGCAAGGTCCTGTTCCCGTTGCGTAAACTCTTCTTTCTTGTGAATGGCCATTAGATTTATTTTATATCGCAAATATACGATAAAGAAAAGCAGGCCACCAAATTTTTCTTCCACTATTTTTTATCCTGAGGGTGTTCTTGTCCGCCACTTGACAATGGAGATGATAACGCCGCTGGCAATGATGCAAAGCATGCCGGTGGCTGAAATAAGATCCGGGAAGGCATCTCCAAGTGCCATACCAATAAATACACTGAAGATGATATTGGAATAACCGATAGCAGAAACGATACCCGCCTTATCGGCTCCGTAAGATTTTGTAACAAAATACTGACCAAAGAATGCTGCCAGCCCCAGCCAGCAAACATAAAACCATTCGATTCCAACAGGCCATCTCCAGTTGATGAAAAAAACATTATCTGGTTCTATATGAAACGCATATCGAATCATCATAAAGAGTGAAGGCACAATGAAACCGCTGCCGATAAAAGCCAGCATTATAACCCGGTTGTCATAATAAGTAGCCAGCCTGTTTACAGCCATGTAGGCTATTGCTGAAGAAATACCTGATATCAATCCCGCCACATGATAGTACCAGGGAAAATCCATTGCTGGCTTATAAACCAATAACATTCCGGTAAAACCAAGCAATACAGCAAACAAAACTTTTATGCCATGATATTCTTTAAAAATAAAAAAGGAAAAAATAGCAATGAAGATGGCGGATGTAAGATTGTATGTCATTGCTGTACCTAAAGGAAGATGCAGGATGCAATAGAGTAATGTGTACAAGGCTGTTGTTCCCATAATTCCCCGGAAAATGAGTAGCTGTAATTTGCCGCCTTTATTGACCGGGGGCTTTGTAATAAATCCTGCAACCAAAACTATCAAGCCTATTGCATTTCTCCAGAAAACCAACTGACCTGAACCAAAACTTCCTTTCAGGATCTTTGCTGCACCTCCCATTACAGAAAAGCCAAGTGCTGCCAGCAGCATAAATATTATTCCTTTGTATCGGGAGTCTATTGACATTAATATCTTACTAATTTTTCAACTGCCGCTTCCAGTGTTTCTTTTTTCTTCGAAAAACAAAAACGTAAAACCTTATCATCTTTTCCGCTTTGATAAA
>CAYVSH010000159.1:0-6396 GCA_964453625.1 uncultured Chitinophaga sp. | reverse complement strand
AACATTATATCAATCCTTAGCAAAAATGGATTCAAATATTACATAAAGGAAGCTGCTAATATTTATCCACAGCCTTTAAAAAAAGAAAAAAATGTAGAAATCCCTTATGATGTACAATTAAATATATTCTGTTTCAGGACTTAAGTCCTTTCGGTAATATATTTAAGAAATAAGTCCATCCCTTTTTGCTTTTCTGAATTAAAGGAATAACTAAGGTGAAGCTTATAATATTTTGAAAGATCAAATAAACTAAAAGGCGTTTTTTCAACGATCTCATCAATTATTTCTAGCCCTGAAGCATTTGCTTCATTGAAAAGCTTAATAAAATCTGGTGAAACTGGCTTTGTACTAACCCATACGGCAAACACAAATGGCAAACCTGTTATTTTTCTCCAATCTGAACCAAGGTCATAAATAAATGTAGAAATCTTTCGTTGTTCAAAAGCCCTGTCGCCAATTACTAATCCGGCTGTAGTTCCAGTTATCTGATTTCGGTACTCTTCATTCTTAGTATCAACCAATTCAGGGTTTATTCCCCAATATTCCTGCATCAGGTATTTGAGTAATGCCACAGATGTGCGACTCTGATAATCGAGCAGTACTTTCTTTATCTCATGAATTGGAACATTACTGAAAAGAGCCACCGAGGCTATTTCTCCTTCCGCTCCAATGCAATAGTCAGAAACAATACGGTAGCTCTTTAACTCCGGTAATACAGCTACCGGTACTAAGCCAATATCTATTTCACCTTTGAGTAATCTTTCCGCCAACCGGGAAGGATAATCCCCGATCAATTCTATTTGGCTGCTAATTGGCTCCCGTTCCAATCCATACACCAGCGGCTTTGTATTCAGGTAGTTTACGATCCCTACTTTTATCTTCTCCAATTCAGTTATTTTTGTGGCAACAAAGGTATAGGTTGAAAGGACTTCATTAAAATCAAATCATGGAACTGAATGCTCTCACTGCTATTTCACCCATTGACGGACGCTACCGAAAACAAGTACAACATCTTGACGAATATTTTTCTGAATACGCCTTGATCAAATACCGGGTGATGGTAGAAATTGAGTACCTGCTTTTCCTCGAGTATAAAAAATTTTTCAAGCTTTCAACCAAAACAAAAAAGCATTTGCAAAAACTGGCAGAAGATTTTGGACCTGAAGATGCACAGGAAATAAAACAAATAGAATATACCACCAACCATGATGTAAAAGCCGTTGAATATTTTTTAAAGAATGAACTGGATAAATTCGGAAGTGCTGCTGCTAAAGAATGGGTACACTTCGGACTCACATCACAAGACATAAACAATACTGCCATACCGCTTTCGTGGAAACATGCTATTGAATACGAATACCTGCCCGGATTATTGAACCTGAATGCACAATTAAAATTACTGGCTGAACAATGGAAAGATATTCCGATGTTGGCGCATACACATGGGCAACCGGCCAGCCCTACAAAATTGGGTAAAGAGATCATGGTTTTTGTAGAAAGAATTCAAAACCAGATCGAGCAATTTATTGGCATCCCGTTTAGCGGAAAATTTGGAGGAGCCACCGGTAATTTTAATGCGCATCATATTGCGTTCCCGAAAACAGACTGGAAAAAGTTTGCAAATGAATTTGTAAGCAGCATAGGATTAACAAGACTACAATACACTACACAGATTGAACATTACGATAACCTGGCAGCTCACTTTGATTGCATGAAACGTATCAATAACATCCTTGCAGATTTTTGTAAAGATGTGTGGAGCTATATCTCTATGGAATACTTTAAACAAAAAACCAAAAAGGGAGAAGTAGGCTCATCAGCCATGCCACACAAAGTCAACCCGATTGATTTTGAAAATGCAGAGGGAAATTTGGGCATTGCAAATGCAATTTTTGAACACCTTGCCGGTAAATTACCAATATCAAGGTTGCAACGGGACTTAACAGACTCAACAGTTTTGCGAAATATCGGTGTACCGTTTGCACATACATTGATTGCACTTCGTTCAATAGAAAAAGGACTTGGAAAACTTGTTTTGAATGACCAGAAGATCTATGCTGACCTTGATAATAACTGGGCAGTAGTGGCAGAAGCCATTCAAACAGTCTTACGAAGAGAGAATTACCCTAATCCTTACGAGACTTTAAAAGACCTTACCAGGGGTAATCAGCAGATCGATAAAAAAGCTATTCATCAATTTATTGATAAACTCAAAGTAGCTGATTCGTTGAAAAAAGAGCTTAAGAAAATTACCCCTCACAATTATACCGGAATAGAAAATTTAAAGTAATTTGTCGGATAATTACGGTACCAATGAACCGACTCTTTATCTGCCTTATTCTTCTCTCAAACTCTGCTTTTGCGCAGGTTGATCTAACGCTTGGTCTTAAAGCTTATTATCCCTTTACAGGCAATGCAAATGATGCAAGTGGGAATAATAATAATCCTGCTTTTAATAATGCCACTCCAACTACTGACAGATTTGGGAATTCAAACAGCGCATATCATTTTAATGGTGTTTCTAGCTATATGCGAATTCCAAATAACCCCTCTTTAAATATGACAAATCAAATGTCATTAGCAGTTTGGGTTAAACCATTGGGATTTTATACTGGTACCTGTCATAATAATATGATTATCGCTAAAGGTGATGCTGATTATCTTACTGGAAATTATTCTCTTAGATATACACCAGACCCATTAGCAGGATGTGTTTCTAATCCTCCATATTCACAAAGTGTTTTTTATGGTGTAAATGGTATTGCAACCAGCCCTTTTGTACAACTAAACAGATGGTATAGTGTTGTATGGACATCTGATGGCGTTACAGCAAAGATTTATGTGGATTGTGAATTAAAAGGTTCTGTTCCTGCAGGAAGTTTTTCCTTTACAAATTCTTTTGACCTGTACTTTGGCAAAATGAATAACAGTACATTTCCCTACTGGTTAAATGGCGATATAGATGAAATAAGAATTTATGACAGAGCATTAAGTTTCGATGAAGTGAAAGTATATGGCGATTGCTCCTTACTTTCAAATGCTCCAAGTATTGGTGGAATTATAAATAATTATACACCAGTCCTGAATTTTCTGCAATGCGAAAATAAAATCGTCCTTGAAGATGCAACTGCTTTTAACATGAACGACACTGTCATGCTAATACAAATGAAAGGGGCTGTAATCGATTCTTCAAACACCGCATCATTTGGAACCATTACCGATTACAAGAATTCCGGTAACTATGAAATAAATTATGTAAAAAGTAAATCGGGGAATGAAATTGAACTTAAAAACATTATTACAAGACAGTACGATATCCCTACAGGAAAAGTTCAATTGATAAGAGTACCTTATTACCAGAATGTAAACATTACCTCAAGTCTGACCTGCCTTCCATGGGATGGCAATAAAGGTGGGGTTGTTGTATTGAATGCACAAGACACTATTAATCTAAATGCAGATATTGATGTCAGCGGAAAAGGGTTTAAGGGAGGTATTGGATATAACCCACAAGATGTAACACTGGATTGTTTCCAGAATAACTATAACTATCCCGGAGTTTTCAATAATAATGCCGGTCAGAAAGGGGAAAGTATTACAAGTATTTCTCAAAATATTATGTGCGGAAAAGGAAGTCCTGCAGGCGGTGGCGGTGGTGGATTAGGTCATAATAGTGGCGGTGGCGGTGGTGGAAATGGCGGTGTCGGTGGGTTTGGCGGCTATCAACTGAATAATTGTGGTAGTTTCCCCTATGATAACAGAGGGATTGGCGGACATCCGTTAAACTTGGATCCGATTATTAATCGCATTTACCTTGGTAGCGGTGGCGGTGCTGGTGAAGCCGATAACCCCAATAGTCTTGCGCCTTCAGGTGGCAATGGTGGTGGAATAATTATTATCTTGTCAGATAAGATAAAGTCCAATTCTTTCTTAATAAAAGCAAATGGCAATCCAGGGTTGGTGTGTGTAAACTCAAATTGCCATGATGGAATGGGTGGCGGTGGTGCTGGGGGGACAGTTCTGCTGGGAATCAACCAATATATTGATAATACTAAAACCGAAGCAAAAGGTGGAAATGGAGCAAACATGACGGGTACTACTATCCCAGCTGCTGGTAAGATCGGACCAGGCGGGGGCGGTGGTGGTGGTGGCATATTTCTTAGTAATGCTATTTTTCCTGTAAACTTGATAACAAATGTAACTGGTGGCCCAGGAGGCGTTTTGACACAAGATGCAAACAATCCTTATGGAACTACTCCTGGGAGTAATGGGGTGTCTTTCAATAACCTGATTATACCTGTTGATATAACTCCTTTTACAAAAAATATAGATTCTGTAAGAATTAGGGACAGTGCAATAGGATGTTCTACTTTTGATTTCAAAGGTTTAGCCTATACCAATACAAACCCAATTATATCCTGGCAATGGAGTTTTGGCGATGGTAATACAGCAAGTACCCAAAACACTTTACACAGCTATTCTTCTTCGGGAACTTATCTAGTAAAACTGGTCGTGACAGATATTAATGGTTGTAAGGATAGCATTTCAAGAAATATTATATCAGGCACTCCTCCAGACTTTGATTTTAATTATCAAACAGATGTTTGCAATCCTCTTTCAATACAATTTACCGGGATAGGTTCTGATATTCAAAATCCATACTGGGCATTTGGAGATGGAGCTACAGCAACAGGCATAATCAATCCTGTTCATCTATATGCAACCACCGGCAATTACATTGTAAGATATAGTGTCAGCAACGGGAGCTGCACAGATACAATATCCAAAACAATTAACATCTCTCTGATTAATGACAATATTATACTAACCCAGGACACTACGATCTGTGCAGGCAGCACCAAGCAACTGTTAACGACATCGTCGCTTGGTTTTTGCTGGAGTCCGGTAACTTATCTTAACAATCCTAACTCGGCAAATCCAATAACTTCCACTCCACAAAACATAACTTATTACTATACGGCACAGGTACAAGGCGCTAATATTATTGTTAATGGTGATTTTAGTGCCGGTAATACCGGCTTTTCATCTGCATATAATTATGCAACTCCTAATGTTACTGAAGGCCAATACTATGTTGGTTCCAGCCCACAGGCCTGGAATCCAAGCTTGAGCAATTGTGGGGATCACACAACTGGTACGGGTAATATGATGCTGGTGAATGGCTCTCCAGTCCCTGATGTCAATGTATGGAGGCAAACAGTTGCTATTATCCCAAATACTAATTATGCTTTTTCAACCTGGATACAAGCATTATGGCCTCCAAACCCTGCACAGTTAAAATTTTCAATCAATGGAAATGATGTAGGCACATTGATCACAGCCAGTTTACCTACTTGTACTTGGACACAATTCTATACTACCTGGAATTCGGGCAATTCAACCTCTGCCACTATATCCATTGTTAATAAGAACACAGCAGTGCAGGGAAATGATTTTGCACTTGATGACATTGTTTTTGCTCCAGTCCTAATAAAAAGGGATTCCGTAAAAATAACTGTTGATACACCCCGTGTTATGACCAATGATGACATCTCTGGCTGTGAAGGTATACAAGTACAGCTTGCAACTACCGGTGCATCTGCTTATTCCTGGTCACCAGCAACAGGTTTAAGCAACCCGGCAATTGGAAACCCTGTAGCATCGCCCACTACATCCACTCAATA
Source organism: uncultured Chitinophaga sp. (assembly GCA_964453625.1). GTDB lineage: Bacteria > Bacteroidota > Bacteroidia > Chitinophagales > Chitinophagaceae > JJ008. The sequence goes on along the minus strand of CAYVSH010000159.1, from coordinate 712 downwards.
TATTGTAACGGGTACAACAGTCAACGGTTGTATAGCAAAGGATACAGTTAATATTACAATCAATCCAAAACCAATAATTACAAAATCGGGTGATACAACAATTTGCCAGACAGGCTCGGCCCAACTTACGGTAAGTGGTGGTGTTTCGTATAGTTGGCAACCCCCCGGTTCTTTAAATAACAATTCCATTTCGAATCCGGTTGCTAGCCCGTCTGCTACTACTACCTATTATGTAACAGTTACAGATATAAATAATTGTACGAATAACGATTCAATTAAAGTAACAGTAAATTCCGCAGCTAACTTCTCTATTGATGCTGTGGCACCGGTCTGTTCAAATAGATCTGTACAACTAAATGCATACGGTGGTGATACATATATCTGGCAACCTTCCGCTACACTTAACAATCCATCAGTTGCCAACCCTTGTTCAACCTTCCTAGTACTGTGGGATTAGCCACAAGCAGCGCCATTTCATAATCATCAGTCGGCACATAGGCATAGCCAGTCGAAGCAATCCGCTTGATTGCTTGTCTCTTCTCGATTCTCTCTTTTGCCTTCCTCATCCGAAGTTGTGCTTCCTTTGACGCCTTGCGGAGCTTCTTGTTTGCGAGCTGCTCAGCGAAAGGTCTCACCGCTGTCGTAACAGCACTTTTGAGTTCGTTCTCGAACTTTCGCTGTACCTCCCCCAACTGCAGCCGCAGCTCCTCTT
>CAYVSH010000158.1:0-6447 GCA_964453625.1 uncultured Chitinophaga sp. | reverse complement strand
TAGGGAAAATGCGAATTAATTATGAAGATATGAGAGATGCAGCAGTTCGGCTAGCTGAAAGCCCGGCAGAATTATTTCAGGTGCAAACGAGGTTACTAACAAGGAATATTCGGCCTTGTAATTAATAACTGAGAGTTATCCCATATTATGAAACACTTTCTGCACATCTTCATCTTGTTCTAACCGGTCAATCAACTTACTTACATCTTCCGCCTGTTCATCAGTAACAGGAACAGTAATTGTCGGTATCCATTCCAATTCTGCACTTATTGGAGTAAGGTTTCTTTCTTCCAATGCACTTTGCATATTTCCAAAGTCAGTAAAACCGCAACGTATCACTAATATATCTTCTCCATTCTCACCGGTACCCTCACCAAGCTCCTGTAAACCAAAATCAATAAGTTCTAGTTCCAGTTCTTCTGCATTCAACCCTTCGGGCTTTAATTTAAAGACACCAAGTTTGTTAAACTGAAAAGAAACACTGCCGCTGTTTCCTAGAGAGCCGTTGCATTTTGTAAAGTGAGATTTTACATTGGCCACTGTTCTTACATGATTATCCGTTGCAGTTTCTACTAAAATGGCAACACCATGCGGTGCATAACCTTCATATAATATCTCATCATAATTTACCAGTTCTTTACCCTGAGCTCTTTTAATCGCAGCTTCCACCCGGTCTTTTGGCATGCCTACACTTCTTGCATTCTGAAAACAACGACGTAATGCTGCATTCGAATTTGGGTCGGCGCCACCAGCTTTTACAGCTATCACAATCTCTTTGCCAATACGGGTAAAATTTTTCGCCATTTTATCCCAGCGGGCAAACATGGATGACTTTCTTACTTCAAATATTCTTCCCATTGTATGATTGATTGGGTATTAGTTAAATAGTGATTGGGAGTGCAAATTTAAGGCAATAGGGGTAAAAGAAAAACCGCCTCGCATAAGTCGAAGCGGTTCTCTTTTATCGAAATGTGTATTAAACCAACGGTTCTTTTCTACCAAGTTTTCTTGCAAAAACAGCTAAATGAATAGCTGCAAATGCTAATGAAATATATAATAATGTTCTATCAGTATCAAACCCAACAGAATTCTGATGGAGAAAACCAACAATTACAAGTAATAGGGAAAGTAGCAGCCCTGTTATTCTTGCAATTTTCATTCCTTTCCTATTATCGGTTCCATTACCAAGATGACTGTGTTTGGCACCATATACAAGATAAATATCCATTCCGATAAGCATCCATACAATTAACCGAATCCAAGTGTCCATTGGTAAAAAGATCATCATGAAAAGACATGTGACAATTCCTAATAGGGGAACAAGCGGTACCATTGGAGTTTTAAAGGCTCTTTGTAATTCAGGCATTTTTCTTCTCATAACCCAAACACCGGCACAAACCAGAATAAATGCAAACAATGTTCCTATACTGGTCATTTCGCCTACAACTCTGGCCGGTATAAATGCAGCAAAGGCACTTACGAAAATCATGAATAAAAAATTGCTTTTAGCAGGGGTTTGTGTTTTTGGATTAATTGCTGAAAATATCTTTGGAATAAGTCCGTCTTTACTCATACTGAAGAAAACACGGCTTTGTCCCATAAGCATTACCAGTATAACTGAGGAATAACCAAAAAGGATTGCTACAACAATGGCTCTGTTGAGCCAGGGATAATCTGGTGTTAATGCACCTTCAGCATTTACGGATCCCATATGTTCAATAGCAACTGAAACAGGTGCAATACCATCTTGTCCTGCAAAAGACTTATAACTGGTAACACCTGTCATGACGTGGGCAAATAAAATATAAAGTACAGTACAGATAAGTAATGAACCCAATATGCCAATTGGCATATCCCTTTTTGGATTTTTTGCTTCCTGCGCAGCTGTACTTACAGCATCAAATCCGATATAGGCAAAAAATACAATAGCAGCAGCTCTAATAATCCCGCTAAATCCAAAATCTCCAAATTTTCCGGTATTCTCTGGTATATATGGATTCAGGTTATCATTATTTATATATTGCCATCCCAGAATGATGAATGTAAGAACAACAGCAATTTTTACAGCGACAATAATTGCATTTACAAAAGCACTTTCTTTTGTTCCTTTTATCAATAATAAGCTCATCAGTACAATAATAGAAACTGCGGGGAGATTAATTATTCCTCCATCCCATGGTCCGGCTATTAATTCCGGAGGCAGATGTATATCAAACCCCTGTAAAAATTTAACCAGGTAGCGGCTCCAACTTATTCCAACGGTTGCAGCGCCTACAGCATATTCCAATACAAGATCCCAGCCAATGATCCAGGCAATAAATTCACCCATTGTAGCATACGAATATGTGTATGCACTTCCAGCTACAGGAATCATCGACGCAAATTCTGCATAACATAAGCCTGCAAATAAACATCCGAGGCCGGCAACAACAAATGATATCGTAATTGCCGGACCTGCATGATTGGCTGCAGCCATGCCGGTAATTGAAAACAGACCAGCACCAATGATGGCTCCAATTCCTAATGCAATCAATCCTTTAGCACCCAATGTTTTCTTTAATGTATGCTCCCCTGTTTCCGCAGCTTCATTCATTAATGCATCCATAGGTTTTCTTACAAATAAGCTCATAACATTTATTATTTTTTAGTTCTTGATTCCTTAATTGCTTTCAAATACCGGTTCATTTCATCTTTTACTTTCGGAAATAGAAATAACAAACCGATCATATTGGGAAATACCATTGCCAGTATCATAGCATCTGAAAAATCCGTTACAGCGGATAATGATATTGATGCGCCAATAACTACAAATAAAAGAAATAAAATTTTATAACTAAGATCAGCGATCTTACCTCTTCCAAAAAGGAATTTCCATGCCTGTAATCCATAGTATGACCAACTGATCATGGTTGAAAATGCAAAAAGGACTATAGCAACTGTCAACACATACGAGAAATGCGGGATCACATCGTTATAAGCCAGCGTTGTCAGATCCACACCACTTGCTGATTTTCCGGTAGCTGATAAAATCACTGAGCCTTTACCATCACCACCATAAGGAAAAACAGTTCCATCGCCATTAAAAATGATTATGACCAATGCCGTCATTGTACAAATGACTACAGTATCAATAAAAGGTTCTAATAAAGATACTATACCTTCTGATGCAGGATATTTTGTCTTTACGGCAGAGTGTGCAATGGATGCCGAACCGGCCCCAGCCTCATTGGAGAAAGCAGCTCTTTTAAATCCAACGATCAATACTCCCATCAAACCACCCAATCCTGCTCTTGGTGTAAAAGCTTCATTAAATATCATTGCAAATGCATCATCAATAAAACTGAAATGTGCGAAGATGATGATAAGTGAAGCAATAATGTATATGATAGCCATAAATGGAACAATCTTCTCAGTTACTTTGGCTATAGATTTAATTCCACCAATAATAACAATGCCAGTTATTACAGCGAGAATCAAACCAACTATAAATCCTGCTGAAGAACCACCCATGCCTGTCATGGCTACAATTTGCTGTGCTGCCTGGTTACTTTGAAAAGCATTCCCACCACCCAATGAACCACCTACACAAAGTATGGCAAATAAAATGGCTAAAACTTTACCTAGACCTGCGAGTTTTATTTCTTTAAACCCTTTGGTCAGGTAATACATAGGACCACCATAAACAACACCATTCTTATCTATGTCACGGTATTTTACACCGAGAGTACATTCTACAAATTTGCTGCTCATACCAAGTAATCCACAAACGATCATCCAGAATGTGGCACCCGGGCCACCAATAGCAATGGCGATTGCAACTCCTGCAATATTTCCTAAACCAACAGTGCCCGACACCGCAGTTGCCAAAGCCTGAAAGTGGTTTACTTCACCATGTTTTGATTCATCCTTAATTGTATCTACAATATCTCCACCAACAACATTAAGATTTGTTGGAGCATCAGCCGGTCCATTTTTTTCAAGATCGTCATGCTTTCCTCTTACTACCTGGATAGCCAATCCAAAACGACGGATGTTTACAAATCCAAAATAAAGAGTAAAGAATAAAGCACCGCACACCAGCAGAATAACTACCAGCGGTACTTGCTGTCCACCAATATTCACTGTATAGAAAACTATATTACTCCATGCATCAGTTATTGGTTGAAAGCCTTCATTAATTCGTTGGTCAAGCCCTTTTGATGATGGAGCATCCTGTGCAATTGTGAAAATGGGAAGTACAAATAGCCCAATCAGGACTAGTACTTTGCAGACAGATTTTCTCATTGGTTTTGTTTGTTTTAAAGCGATTAAGGTATCAGTTTATTTTAATTTATAGCAAGAAACGGTGCTTTATTTTAAAAATAAATATATCAACGGCTAAAATTATTTACAATAATTCCACAAAAGGTACAGAATCTCCAATGGCAGAAGCCGATTCCCCGGCAAAAAGTCCTATTTTCCCTACTCAATTACCTGCAGGGTCAGTATCAAAAATCTTCAATTCATTTAAGATGAAAAAGATCCCTTTATATATTAAGATAATTGCCGGCATGTTGCTTGGTGTTTTATTTGCAGTTTTGGCTATTCAGTTTGATGGTGGAGTAAGTTTTACTAAAGACTGGATCAAACCATTTGGTAATATGTTCATCAATTTGCTAAAGCTGATTGCTGTTCCGTTAATACTTGCTTCGTTAGTTAAAGGCGTATCAGACCTGAAAGATATTTCCAAGCTTTCAAAGATGGGATTGAAGGCAATTGTTTTTTACTTATGTACAACAGTTTTTGCTGTTTCATTAGGATTAGCGGCTGTTAACCTGGTAAAACCAGGAAAATCAATTTCTGAAGAAACCCGTACAGCAATGCTTACAACTTATGGTGAACAAGCTACGGAAAAACAAACAGAAGCCCACAAACAAAAAGATTCAGGTCCTCTGAAATTTGTTGAGGATATTATTCCCGACAATATCATAAAAGCTACTTCTTCCAACACCATGATGCTGCAGGTTATTTTCTTTGCTCTTTTTCTTGGCATAGCCATGATCACTTTACCGGAGAAGAAAGTGCAACCGTTTAAAGATTTCTTTGACAGTTTTAACGAGATTATCCTGCGGATGATTGATATAATTATGAAGGGGGCTCCTTTTGGTGTATTTGCATTGATGGCAGCGTTGGTGGCCGAGTCTCCCAGTATAGATATTTTTAAGGCTTTGGGAGCCTATGCTCTTACTGTTATAGGAGGCCTTTTAATATTGATCTTTGTTTTTTATCCTACACTCATCTACTTCTTTACAAAAAGAGATCCCCGAAAATTCCTGAAACAAATTTCTCCGGCACAGTTGCTTGCTTTTTCTACCAGTTCAAGTGCTGCTACATTACCAGTTACAATGGATGTGGTAGAAAACAGAGTAGGGGTGGATAATGAAGTTACCAGTTTTGTATTGCCAATCGGCGCAACAGTAAATATGGACGGAACAAGTTTGTACCAGGCCGTCGCTGCCGTTTTTATAGCACAAGCATTTGGTATGGATCTTTCATTAACGGCTCAACTGGGAATAATAGTAACTGCAACACTGGCATCCATTGGTTCTGCAGCTGTGCCAAGTGCCGGTATGGTAATGCTCGTAATTGTGTTGGCACAGGCCGGTATTCCCGAAGCCGGTCTTGCGTTGATATTTGCTGTTGACAGGCCGCTGGATATGGTTAGAACTGTAGCCAATGTTACCAGTGATTGTACGGTAGCCACAGTCATTGCGAAATCAATAAACAAACTTGAAGATCCTAAATAGAATAACCTTCTTATAATTGTTTTTATTCTGTTGAAACGAAACATTAGCTTTGACAACTTTTAAAATTGTCTATGAATAAAAGGATTGCAGGGCTTGTAGCTTTAAGTGCTTTCACCATTGTTGCCATTTTTCATTTTCTTCATTTTTATAATTGGGTTCATTTCGATGCAATTGTATTACAAACCAGCCGGTGGATATTTGTTGGAACACTGGTAATATTTGCCTGGTTCAAAAAATCGTTGACCACATGGATACTGGTGGCAATGGCAATTGGTGTAGAGATAGGATTGGATTTTCCAGCTTTTTCACAAAATCTGCAATTCCTTAGTAAGATATTTTTACGGATGGTGAAAACCATCGTAGCTCCTTTATTATTTGCTACACTGGTTGTGGGTATTGCCAGTCATGCCAACCTGAAGCAGGTGGGAAGAATGGGATGGAAGTCCCTTGTTTATTTCGAAGTGGTAACAACAATTGCTTTACTTATCGGCCTTGTCTTTATTAATATCACAAAGGCAGGTGTTGGTATTGAAGTTCCCGAGAATTTATTGAAGGAATTACCCACAGTTACCCCAAAGGGATGGCAAGATCATATTATAGATATTTTCCCGGAAAATATTGTCAAGTCAATTTTTGAAGGGAATGTGTTACCGATAGTAGT
>CAYVSH010000157.1:0-6615 GCA_964453625.1 uncultured Chitinophaga sp. | reverse complement strand
CACCGGTTGTAACCATTACTCCTGCTGCACCGGTTATTTGTGCCGGTGATGTACAGCAACTGAATGGTTCAGCCTTACCGGGTGTAGTGCAAACTTTCACTTCCGGGGCAATTAATTTGGCAATTCCAGACAATAATGCAGCAGGTGTAACAACACCAGCTATAGCTATTCCTGCAAATACAACTATCAACAATCCTGGAGATCTTCAGGTACGGATTAATATGAATCCGGGTCATACTTGGGTTGGTGACCTTATTTTCAGGGTGAACAGTCCATGCGGTACCACTTTTCTGTTTGATCGCCCTGGAGTTCCTGCATCTACTTTTGGGAATTCACAGGATTTAAATGGAACATACACATTCGATCTTGCTGCGGCAACAGTAATTCCAGAAACTAATTCTGGTCCGGCAATTATTCCAAATGGATCCTACAGACCATCGAATACTGCTGGCACAGCTCATAACTGGACAGGTTTAGCTTTTCCATGTACAGCAACAGGTAACTGGACCTTAACTGTATCTGACAATGGAGGTGGGGATATAGGAACCTTAGCAAATTGGGCCATAATAGTTTCAACACCGTCACAAGTTGTATTTAGCCCGACAACAAATCTATTTACTGATCCAGGTGCTACAATACCGTATACGGGTACACCAACATTTACTGTATATGCCAAGCCGCCAACAACAACAGTTTACACAGCGACAGCTACAGTAAATGGTTGTACATCGGCACCTGCATCGGTAACTGTCACTGTTAATCAGTTGCCAGCCATAACAGTTCAACCAACTGCATTACCAGCTCCTGTATGTCCGGGCTTTAATGTTAACTATTCTGTTACTGCAACTGGTGCAGGCCTTACATATCAATGGCAGGTAAGTACAGATAATGGTGCAACCTGGTCAAACATTGCAAACGGACCACAATATTCAGGTGTTACAACTAATAACCTTACTGTTCTGAATGTATCAACATCTCAGAATAATTACAGGTACAGGGTTGTTGTTTCCGGAACTTGTCCTCCTCCAGCAACTTCAAATTCAGTGACACTTGTTGTAGCTACACCGCCTACAATTACAACACAGCCAACAAGCCGCACAGTTTGTGCCGGTGTGAATACTACGTTCACGGTGGTGGCTACGGGTGTTCCTGCACCAACAATTTACCAATGGCAGGTAAGCACAAATGGAGGTGGTACATGGACCAACCTGACAACAGGCGGATCCTATACACCATCATTTACCATAACAGGTGTTACTACAACTATGAATGCTAATCAGTACAGGGTTATTGTAACCAATAGCTGCGGTCAAAGTGTAACATCAAGTGCTGCTGTATTGACGGTAAATCCATTACCAGTAGTCACCGCTACAGCCATTTCAGGAAGAATTTGTATCAGTGACGGACCGATAGCTCTTAGTGGCTCACCTGTAGGTGGCTCATGGAGTGGTATTGGTGTATCCGGATTCGATTTTGTTCCTGCGTCAACAGCAGTGGGTACTTATACACTGACATATACATTTACGAATTCATTTGGATGTACTGCCACTTCAAGCATTATAGCCAAAGTGGAAGATTGCCAGGAAAGATTACGGCTGTTAAGGGATAATGCAGTGATACTCTATCCGAATCCGAATAACGGTAATTTCAGTATCCGTATCAACAGTGTTCTTTACAATTATCTTGGTATGAATGTATATTCTACTTCAGGACAGTTGCTGAAACAACAAACGTTTACTGGATTGTCGTATGGACGTGTAATACCGATTGATCTTACATTCCTGCCATCAGGTACATACATGGTTAAGTTCTTCTATGATGATGGAATAAGGACTTCGGAGAAGACCTTCCCTGTTGTGATTGGAAGAAATTAACTGTAGTAAATAGTTTTATACATTACATCCTGCCTTGTTATAGCAAGGCAGGATGTTTTTTTTATTTGACATCCTCTTTCATCTATTTTATCTTTAGAATAAATGGATAAAAGAGAAACAATCATAGCAACACTACAGAAACGCCAGGCTGATTTTCATCCGGTGGTACATTTTGATCCCGCAATTGAAAAACTTATTGCACTTGACTTTACAGCGGCGAATACATTAATTACTCAGGATATTCTTAATGATATTGATTCTTTTTCCGGATATATTGACGGACAGCTACAGCAAAATAATGCCCGTTACGGAATTGGTGGATACAATGAACACAGAACTATTTATAAAGCAAGCAAAGTATTTGATGGCGATACGGAGAACGAAGAACCAAGGAGGTTACATCTTGGAATTGATATATGGGGTAAACCTCTCACAGCCGTGATGGCTCCATTGGACGGGATTGTACATAGTTTTGCTTTCAATAATAATTTTGGAGACTATGGTGCTACTATTATTTTGTCGCACCGGTTAGACGATATAAGTTTTTTTACTTTATATGGGCACCTGAGCCTGAATTCGCTTAAGAATTTACAAGAAGGCCAACGGATTGAAAAGGGGGAAACCTTTTGCGAATTTGGTATTCCAATTGAAAATGGACACTGGCCGCCACATCTGCATTTTCAACTGATAGTAGAGATAGGAAACTATAAGGGAGATTATCCCGGTGTTTGTAAATTTTCAGAAAGAGAAAAGTGGTTGATGAATTCTCCTGATGCTGATCTTGTACTGCAATTGAACCGGTATATTTAAAATTTAGGTCGGCAGATTGATTAAATAACAACTGCCAGTATATTATCTCATTAATAATTAGCTTTACAAATATTTAATAAAGCTTTCATGTCCAATCCTAATTTGAGTAGTGATAAAGATAACTTAACGGCAGCAGATGCATTATTTGAGAATACTATCCGTCCTGGTCAAATTTCAGATTTTTCAGGGCAGGATCAGATCATTGAAAACCTCCGCATATTTATTAAGGCTGCAAAGATGCGGGGTGAGGCATTGGATCATGTGTTATTTCACGGCCCACCGGGTTTGGGTAAAACCACTTTATCAAGAATTGTTGCCAACGAACTTGGTGTTAATATCAAAGAAACGTCCGGACCAGTAATTGAAAAGCCCGGTGACCTTGCCGGTTTACTAACAAGCCTTGAAGCTAATGATGTTTTATTTATTGATGAGATACATCGCTTAAGCACTGTGGTGGAAGAATACCTGTATGCTGCAATGGAAGATTATCGTATTGACATTATGATAGACAGTGGGCCGAATGCAAGAAGCATTCAGATCAACCTCAATCCATTTACACTGATTGGAGCTACTACGAGGAGTGGTTTACTTACAGCTCCTTTACTTTCAAGGTTTGCCATCAAATCAAGATTGGAATACTATACTTCCGATATTTTGAATAAGATCATTCAGCGATCAGCAAATATCCTGAACACCAATATTACTTCTGAAGCAGTAGGAGAGATTGGCAGAAGAAGCCGCGGCACGCCAAGAATAGCTAATGGTTTATTAAGGAGGGTAAGGGATTTTGCACAGGTACTCAATGATGGCCAGGTAGATTTCGGCATTACTCAGCATGCTTTGAAGGCACTGAATGTAGATGAACATGGCCTCGATGATATGGATAACAGGATACTGCTGACTATCATTGATAAATTCAAAGGAGGACCTGTTGGTATCACCACTATTGCAACTGCAGTGGGGGAAGAGGCGGGAACACTGGAAGAAGTGTATGAACCTTTTTTGATACAGGAAGGGTTTATGCAACGAACTCCAAGGGGAAGAGAAGTGACGGCAAAAGCTTATGAACATCTTGGCAAAACAAGACCTGGCAATAAGGGAACTCTATTTTCGTAAAATAAAAAAAGGATTACAGGTCTCCCCGCAATCCCTTTTAATCTATTGAAATATAGTTCTTATTCCTGTACTACCAATCTAAATCCATTTCCATGGATATTTACTATCTCTATCTTTTCATCATCCTTTAAATATTTACGGAGTTTGGCAATATATACATCCATACTTCTGCCATTGAAATAAGTATCGCTGCCCCATATTTTTTTCAAGGCCTGTTCTCTTGGCAGCAGGTCATTCAGATGTTCAGCAAGCATTTTTAGCAATTCATTCTCTTTGGGAGAAAGTGTTTGAGTGATATCGCCATGAGTCAACTGGCGAAGTTTTGGATTGAAATGATAAGAAGCCAGGTCAAACTCTTTATTCTCACTCTCCTTATTTTGTTCTTCATTTCTTTTTAAAATTGCCTTTATTTTCAGTAATAGCACTTCACTGTCGAAAGGTTTGGTGATATAATCATCAGCGCCAAGTTTATATCCCTGTATCACATCCTCTTTCATTGTTTTGGCACTCAGGAAAAACAGTGGAATGTCTGGATCAACATCCCTTATTTCTTCTGCCAGTGTAAATCCATCCATATTGGGCATCATAACATCCAGCAGGCAGAGATCAAATTTTTCCCGTTGAAAAGCGGCAAGACCGAGACGGCCGTCTCTTTCCAGTGTTACATCATAATCATTCAATTCAAGATAATTCTTCAATACACTTCCAAGGTTTGGATCATCTTCGCACAATAATAGTTTAGATTTCTTAGCTTCCATTTTCTGTTGTTTTATATTAGTGACAAATAAAGTTAAAGGATTTTGTGGGTTCAAATACCCGGAATGAATATTTTGTTAAAAGAAGCCTGTTTCGGACATATTACAGTTTACATTTGATTTCAGATGTTTGTTCAGTAATTTCATAGATAATCATCAATAAAAATTTAAACCATGCATATTACCAATGATAACCGGTTAAAAAAACTGATAGTTATAGGCGACAGGTTATTGATAAAACCAACCCGGCCCGATGAACGAACGGCAAGTGGTCTCTACCTGCCTCCGGGTGTATATGAAAAGGAAAAGGTACAGCAGGGTTATGTTATAAAAGCTGGTCCGGGATATGTAATTCCGATGCCAGTAGAGGATGAAAGCTGGAAAGGTGAGGAGGAACAAGTGAAGTATGTACCGCTACAGGCTAAAGAAGGAGATTTGGCAATTTTTATTATGAGTGGTGCTACTGAAGTTATGTATGAGAATGAAAAATATTTTATCGTTCCACAAAGTGCAGTACTAATGCTGGAACGGGAAGAGGACCTGTAACTTCATAATTTTATTTTAACTTTCAAACAAAAAATACAGATGTCTGATACAGCGAAATTTCTTGAGACGGTGAATAAAGGGTATACTTTTAGGGGTGAGTCATTCAAATTAGGTTGTGCCATGCTTGATGGTGCAGTAGTTGGCGGTGCTGATGTATTGATCCCGTTTAAAACACTGAACCGTCATGGTTTAATTGCCGGTGCTACCGGAACAGGTAAAACAAAAACTTTACAGGTATTGGCAGAAGGATTAAGTGATGCAAGTATTCCTGTACTGCTGATGGATATAAAAGGTGACCTGAGCGGAATAGCGGCAGAAGGAACATCTAATGAAAAAATAGTTGACCGTAGCCAGAAATTAAATATTGAATTTAAGCCAACCGCTTATCCGACTGATCTTTTAACCTTAAGTAATCAAAAAGGAGCAAGGCTGAGAGCAACAGTAAGTGAATTCGGTCCTGTGTTACTTTCGAAAATTTTAGGATTGAATGATACACAAGGCGGCTTTGTAGCTATGATATTTAAGTATTGTGATGATAACAAATTGCCTTTGCTCGATCTTAAAGATTTTATCAAGGTGTTACAATTTGTAAGTGATGAGGGTAAAGCAGACATAGAAAAAGAGTATGGAAAAATTTCCACTACTTCCACCGGAACAATTCTGAGAAAAGTAATAGAACTTCAGCAGCAGGGGGCAGATGTTTTCTTTGGTGAAAAAAGCTTTGAAGTAGATGACCTGATGCGTATCAATAGTGATGGGAAAGGAATGATCTCAATTGTAAGAGTAACAGACCTGCAGGACAGACCCAAACTTTTTTCAACTTTTATGCTGCAATTACTTGCTGAGTTGTACGCTACTTCCCCGGAAGAAGGAGATATGGATAAGCCGAAGTTGGTGATGTTTATTGATGAGGCTCATCTTATTTTCCAGGAAGCAAACGATGCGTTGTTACAGCAGATCGAAACTATCATCAAGTTGATTCGTTCAAAAGGAATAGGAATTTATTTCTGCACACAAAACCCAATGGATGTACCCGCCTCTGTACTGGCACAGTTGGGATTAAAAGTGCAGCATGCATTACGGGCATTTACTGCTGCTGACAGGAAACTGATAAAACAAACTTCCGAGAATTATCCCGAGACTGAGTTTTACAAAACAGATGAATTAATAACACAGCTAGGAACCGGTGAAGCATTGGTAACGATTTTAAATGAAAAAGGAATTCCTACACCACTGGTTCATTGTATGCTAAGGGCACCCCAAAGCAGGATGGATATTTTGACAGAAGAAGAGATTGATGCCCTGGTGGCCAAATCTAAAATTGCAGCTAAATACAACGAAATAATTGATAACAAAAGTGCTTACGAAATACTGACAGAGAAATTGGAAGAAGCTGCAAAACGGGATGAAGTGAGACAGGAGGATAAAGAAGAAAAAAAGGCGCCTGCCAAGAAGGAAAAAGGCTTTTTTGATGACCCGACAGTAAAAAGTATGACAAGAACAGCTGGGAACAC
>CAYVSH010000156.1:1206-6664 GCA_964453625.1 uncultured Chitinophaga sp. | reverse complement strand
ATTTTGAAAAGTATGATACCAAAGCTTCCACTGCGCTGCATGTGTGGACATGGGTGCAACTGATGATGATACTTTTGTTTGTGAGTTATTTCTTTGGCAATATCGCTGCTATTAATAATATAGACACTGCTTATATTTTCTGGTACGGTGGTTTTATTTTCTTAAGTGTGTATGCACTTACAGAGTTGATGGACCGTAATCCATGGGCACTGTTCTGGGAAGCATTGCGAAGCGGCCTTGGTATTGCCTTCCTGTTGCAGCAGGGCGATTGGTTTGGCAGCAGCAACTATTTATCTTCTGTACAGTATGCTTTGGGTACTTATTTTATTTTTTCTGTTTTGGTTACCACTTGGTTTGTAGTAAAACACCGGAAGGAAGATGCGTTGGTGATGGCAGGCTGAGATTGATCAATGTTTACTATTAAAACAAGTATCAACTGCAGAAATATTTCGTTAACTATTTTTTTTCTTTTTTAACTTTTTTGCCAGTTCTATTGAGTGTTTTAATGAGTTAATGTTTTCCCAGTCGCTATGTGAAATGATAATATATTTAGGCGCAGTGCATTTCCTCTGTACATTTTTTAGTGTGGTCTCATAGGCTGCCACATCAGCATCTCCCAGATATCCCAGATCTTTTGCATCCGCACCTTTAATTAAACAACCCCCATAAAGAATCTTTTCTTTATCAAACCAAATTACAATATTGTCTGCCGTATGTCCTTTCCCCGGGTAATACGTTGCAAAAGAATATTGCCCTACTGTGAAAACAGTATCTTTTGTCATCAAAAACTCAGCCCTTTTCTTGCTATTCCTTTTACTCCATTCATCTGTGAGAACAGTTGTATAGGTTTTAATTCCTTGATGCTTATAATACTCAAGCCCTTCTGTCCTGTCGCTATGCCAATGCGTAGCAATACATAGAGTCACATCCTTATTATGCTTCAATTTAATACTATCAAGCAATGGCTGAAACTGTGTGGTATCCCAGGGTGTGTCAAACAAAATAACTCCCTCATTTGTGAATAGATACATACCGTTTGCCGGTATCTTATTTCCTTCATAAGTGCTGAATGTAGTATAAATATAAAAGTCATCGGATAATTGGGATATCCTGAGTTTTGTTTCTTTTGTCTGCCCAAAACCATTGATAAAGGAGAAAATAAAAAATATTGTCAAGATAACTCTATGAATTTTAGCTGTAGTCATTTGGCCTGCTATTTTTTGCAATTATAGTTAACATTTCAGGGCCTGTAAAGAAGATTAGTCAAAAGCTCTAAATTTTAAATAATCCTATTTTATGAGCCAATTTTTTTTAATTATATAAAGCAGGTACGGAGAATACCTGACTTTATTCCACCAATAACAGAAGCAGGCGCAATAATGCAGTGGCTTCGGTTAAATGACCGGTAAGGTTAGCAACGATTGCCTTTCTGCCAAAATACCCAATACTACGTATACCAATGCCTCGAATTATTTGTACTTTTCGGTATGTTTTGGATACCGCCAACCAGGATAAAAAGGATGCTGGCAATTCTTGCAGGTTGTTTATTAATTATACAGGCGCAAGCACAGCAACAGGCAAGGAACACTTATAGCCGCTTCGACACCACAAGCAGTGAAGAGATTTTCTACACCATAAAATCGGTGAACCGGATTAACGAGGATTCCGCAGTCATTACGATTCACAATGGAAAACAGGATGGGATATTTACCGGTGCAGATGCCAATGTGATGAGCTCTCATAACAGCAAAGGCGGACCAACCAGGGAAACAGTAGTGTATATGGGGCCTGCTAAAATACTAAGCCTTGGTGATACACTGGCCACCCTGTCAGTCAACCTGTATAAGAAATTCAAAAAAGAAAAACTGTTGCCCGGCGATATGGTGGGCATTGCATCCTATACGGTAAAGAACAGTGCCGGTGGTGTTTTCTACCATCTTGCTTCGCTGGATGTCTTATTCATCAACAACTCAAAGGAAGAAATAAAAAGTAAAAGGGAGATACTGCTGAATACCGATCCCGGCTTTGAAAAGAAGTTGCTGGAAGATTATACCAAAGAGATAACAGACTTCTATGAAGACCTGAAAGAATATACGGAAACCACTTTTACTACAAAGTACGAGGAAGGGCCTTTCAAAGGGATGAACATGATTGAGGTTTTCAAAAGAACAACGGTGAATGATCTCCGGGCCTTTTTCCAATTCGTAAAACAGTTTCCCGGCAAATACATGGGCAACAAATGGAAGATAAATGAAACCTATGCCACCTGGATACTGAACAATGCACCACTGAGTGACCTGAATAAAGAATGGGTGATTCCAGCATTACAAGAAAGCAGAAATGCAACGGAGTTTGCCCGTAACAATAAGCACTATATAGATGCAGATTCATTGATACTGTGGAGCGATAAAGTTTTTAAACTGCAGGGTGAGGGTAAGCTGGATGAGGCCATACAACTTTGCGACAAACTGATCGCCGTTGCAAAGGAATTGAAGTTCACCAAAGCTGAATATGAATTCTATTATAGCCGCTCTTACCTTTCTGATGCATTGGGCAATAAGAAAGAAGCCATTGCTGAAGCACAAAAAGCCCTGAATTATGATAAAGAGAACTTCAACTATGCTTATCAGCTTGCCAGCCTGTATGGAAAGAACGAGGAATTTGATAAATGCTTTAAGCTACTGGAAGACCTACTGAAAAAACTACCTAACGAAGTGAATGTAATGGGCAACTATGGCTGGTATAAATTAGCTGCGGGTCAGTTTAAAGAAGCAACGCCGTATTGCAAGGCGGCGTATGAAGGCAGTCCCGGTACTGTTGCCTTCTCGGTAAACTATGGTCACTGCTTTTTACTGACAGGCAATACAGACAGTGCAAGATTTTATTACCAGAAAACACTTGAGAACTGTTCTACACCTGATGATTATTACAGCGGACCAAAAACAGATTTTGATCTTTTCTTTAAAAAAGGATGGGAAAGAAAAAATGTTGCGGAAATGGCTGATTGGATGGAACAACGATTCAATGAAAAATACTTCGCCGTTACAAAAGGCAATGATGTGTGGAATGAAGCGAAGAAGCAATATGATAATAAGAAGTACCTGAAGGCTGTACCACACTGGCTCAACTATATTTCTTTGTTTGATAAAGTGAAAGAGCCGCCGCTGTATTCTATCCATAATGCATATAACTGGATCGGCTCATCATATTCCCGTGCCAAACTGTACGACAGTGCCCGGTATTATTACCTAATAGCTTTGAAAATGGCAAAGGATACATTGGCAGACATGCGGGATGTATATACCACCAAAGACAATGATGATCTTGTAAGTGATTATGAAAGATTGTACAACTTGTCCGTTACAGCCGGCAATACAGCCGATGCAGAACGATATAAGATGCTGCTTGATGCAGAAACCCAAAAAGTAACCGAGCTGTTCACTACACCAACCCTTCATCTGATCTCATTGGGTGCTGTTGGCACTTCCTCATCAAAAGATATAAAGACGGCTGAGTTTGTGTACAACAATTTCTCATCGCTTAAAAATGAAACGGCCAAAGACGGGTATATGAAAATGATGAAAGGCAATGCCATTACCCGTGACAAACTTATTAGCAGCCTGGAGGAACTAAGAGCCAGGTCAAAACCAGAAGATATTTTTATTTTTTACTTCGTCGGGAATACGATCACAGCTAACAATCAATCCTATTTAAGCTTTAACGATAAGGATACTGTGCAGGGAAGAATATCAGTGCTGGAATTCATGAATGCTATTGATTTAGTGTATGCTCATAAAAAAATGATCATATCAGACAAGCCATCATCCCCTTTACTTTCACTCATTACTTCCACCTATAGTAATGCCGGTAAGAATGCTTCGGAAATAATCTTTCTTTCACCTGGAATAGAAACACCGGAGCAGGACAATGGCATTTCACTTTTCACTAACCAGTTGAGTATAACATTGAAAGAACTGCAGGGAAAAGATAAGTTCTCCGCCAAAGATTTTGTTGATAAGGCATCTTTTGTACTTGGAAGAGGTCAATATTATTTTCCAATGCTATCCTTCAGTTTTGGAAAAGACTTTTTATTATATGAGAACAAATCCAACCAGCCTGCAGAAAATACTCTTGCCTCAAATAATTCAAGAGGACTTGATCTCGGCGCATCTGATGTAACGGCTGCAGATAATATAATTGGCCCGGAAAAAAACTATGCACTACTATTTGCCACAGATGTTTATAAAGACCCTGGTTTTAACAGGCTGGTTAATCCAATATATGATGCAGAAGCATTAGCCAAAATATTAAGAGAAGAGTTCGGCTTCCAGGTTACATTGGTAAAGAATGCTACACTTGACCAAATGGAAACAACACTGAGCAAGTTCAGGGATGAAATAAATTATGGGCCCAATGACCAGCTATTCATCTTCTTTGCGGGCCATGGTTTATATTACGAAAAAATAAAGATGGGTTTCCTGGTTGCTTCCGACTCCAAAGTGGATGACCAGAATTTCAAAACATACCTCTCTTATAATGACCTTGGCAGTAAATACCTGAAGAACATCAACTGCAACCGCATCTTTGTTACCCTGGATGCATGCTTTGCCGGTTCCTTCTTTGATAACAGTACATTCCGTGCGGGGCCGAACGATGCGGATGTAAAAAATCTTGCCACATTAAAAAGAATGGCAACCAAACAACGATTCTATAAAGGCATTTCATCCGGTGGCAAACAATATGTGGAAGATGGAAAGCCGGGACAACATTCACCTTTCGCCAGTAAGTTCATTGAAGTCTTGACAAAAAAAGCACTGAACAGGAGTTTTGTCACGGCAGATGAGATCATTGGTGAAATAAAAAGTAATCCTCCCGGTGCTTCTGCAGTTTGCGAAGGAAAGTTTCATTACAATGATCCGCAGAGCCATTTCATTTTTGAACTGAAGAATAACCAGAAAGTTTCTGATGTGAAGCAGGACTCAATGAAAACCAAGTAATCAGTTTATATACCAGCATTTGTCAATTCATTGTTCACCGTTCGCCATATATCCAATGGGTTTTCATTCTTCAATTCATCAGGAAGTAATTCATTACTCCAGTTTTGAAATGCAATAGGCCTTGCAAAACGTTTGATGGCATCGGCACCAACCGATCCAAACCTTGAATCGGTGCTTGCAGGGAATGGCCCGCCGTGCTGCATACTTAAACAAACTTCTACACCCGTTGGCACACTGTTCAGTATAAAACGTCCGCAGATATTTTTTACTGCTTCTGCCAGTTCTTCATTTTTCTTTACATCATCATCAGTAGCCATCAGTGTAGCCGTTAACTGTCCTTCAATATGTTTTGCCACCTCCAGCATTTCATTCATTTCGCTGCAACGGATAACTAATGAATATGGACCAAACACTTCCTGGTGTAATAATGGATTTTCTATAAATGTTTTTGCAGTAGTAGT
>CAYVSH010000156.1:0-1106 GCA_964453625.1 uncultured Chitinophaga sp. | reverse complement strand
TCCGGCAATAAAAAAACAGGATTAACGCTGCTCATTTCTGCAAAAACTGGAATAGGTTCTTTTCTTTGATTCGCCCAATCAAATAATTGTTTGCCTCCACTGAACGAACCAGTAAAACCGACTGCTTTTGTATACGGATGCTCAACCAATGATTTACCTACATTAAAAGAAACTCCATGCACATGAGTGAACACAGCCGCAGGCAGATAACAATTAGCAACAGCTTTATGTACGGCAGATGCCATCAGTTCACTTGTTTGCGCATGGGCAGGATGTGCTTTTACTATAACCGGGCAACCAGCAGCAAAGGCACTGGCCGTATCACCTCCCGCTGTTGAATATGCAAATGGAAAATTTGACGCACCAAAAACGACAACCGGCCCAATTGGTATTAGCATTTTCCGTATGTCTGGTTTTGGTGGAGTAACATCATTTACCGCTGTATTAATCCTTGCTTCCAGCCAGTCTCCTTTTTCACATGCATCAGCATAAGAAGTTAACTGGAACATTGTTCTTGCCCTTTCATTTCTCAGTCTTGCTTCCGGCAAATTGGTTTCCTTTCCTGCAACAATCAATAATTCATCACCTAGATTTTCAATTTCTTTTGCAATGGCCCGCATAAAATCTGCCCGTTGCTTTAGCGAACATTTCCTATACACATGAAAAGCTTTCCATGCTTCATCCATCGATTTGTTTATTTCCTCTGTTGTTGCGTCAGTAAACATTGTGTATTGAATATTCTTGTTTTAAATAACTGGTCTTGTTTTTATTCCATCGTTGATCACTTTTAAAACCCTTTCTCTCTCCTCTCCTTCCAAAACCAGCCTTGGTGCTCTTACAAATTCGCTGCCTATACCAACTTGTGCTTCGGCCAATTTAATATACTGCACCAGTTTGGGATGAATGTCCAATTCCAGCAATGGCATGAACCAACGGTAAATTTTTGTTGCTTCAGCCATCTTTCCAGCTTTAACCATATTAAATATAGCGACTGTCTCTGCAGGAAATGCACATACTAATCCAGCTACCCAACCATCAGCGCCGAGACATAGTTCTTCCATTGCTATTGTATCCACACCACAAAGAATTTTATAGCGGTCGCCAAA
>CAYVSH010000155.1:0-6710 GCA_964453625.1 uncultured Chitinophaga sp. | reverse complement strand
CCACCGGGAATTGGACCGTAATCAAAAGCACCATAACCTAATTCATAAGGTATGTAGAACTTATACTTTGAGCCAACATTCATCAGTTGCAAACCTTCTGTCCATCCCTTTATTACGCCACTCAATGCAAATGTAATAGGCTCGCCTCTGCTATAAGATGCATCAAACTCCTGGCCATTCAATAATGTGCCCCTGTAGTGGCAGGTTACACTGTCTGCAGCAGTAGGTCTAATATCACTGTTGCCTTCAGTCATCACTTCATATTGTAAACCGCTGGCAGTAGTTTTTACACCGGGTTTTGTTTTATTCTTTGCAAGAAAAGCATTTCCGGAATCAATTCTTGGTCTTGATTTTTCAGCCTGTATCTTGCTCATGTAATTGTTCATACAGGCATTGGCCGCCGCATCATCCAGCAATGCAGTCTTTCCTGTCATTACATCATTAATGGCTCTGGATACAAGTGCTGTATTCAATTGTTTAATACCTTGCTGTTTATAAAAATTAGCTACACTTACACCAACCGCATAGCTGGCTGAATCTGTAAGGTTTTTCAACACAGGTACTGGCGGTTTTACAGCTGGTTTTGTTGTGCCCGGCTGTGCAAAAACGGCTCCTGCAAGCAGGGATAGCGATACGAATAAGGTTGTTTTTTTCATATTTCTGTTTTACTTTTTTTAGGACGCCAAAAATACACGTTGAAATGCAAAAATGGCTGCCATCAATCATTTAATTTCGGCCTATAAATGTGTTGTTTATGGAAGATTTTCAAATTCCCATTCAGGTAAGGTGGTCTGATCTTGATCCTAATTTCCACCTGCGCCATTCGGTGTATTACGACTGGGGTGCTGTCTGCAGGGTTGCATATCTTAACCAGGCCGGCCTTACATTGCAGCGGATGCAGGAAGTGAAGATCGGTCCCATCATTTTCAGAGAGGAGTGCATTTTCAGGAGGGAAATAGTGTTGGGTGATCCCGTTACGATAAATGCAAAGCTTTTAAAAGCAAGAAAAGATTTTTCACGGTTCACCATTCAGCATCATGTAATGAAGAGCCCCGAAACGGTGGCCGCTATACTTACTGTAGATATTGCATGGATGAGTGCCATCACCCGTAAACTTGCAGTATTGCCCGAAGAAGACATAAAACTCTTGAGTGAAGGGCCAAAGGCCGAAGGCTTTCAATGGGAAGAGTAAACCGGTTCTTCATCAAACCGCACAAGCTTTTCAGGAAACCTGGCAGCATATCCATTGATAAGGTTACGGATAAAACTATTCTCCTTATACACTGTTAGCCGGTCTTTCAGTTCATCCATATTATTTATCTGCATATCCGCAGGGATATAACCCATGCCATACAGGTTCCCCTTCATCACCAGTATGCAGGACTGGTCATCACCGTTTATTCCTTTATCAACTATCGCAAATGAAGGTTGCTGTTGTAATGAAGCTGTTGCCTGTTTGATACGTTCATTATAAACTTCCGGTGGTTCAGTTTGCTCACAGGCGCCAAAGCAATTCTTAGTTCGTTTGCCTTCGCAGCTTTCATCATCCTTTTGCATAAAGCAAAGCTTCGGGCAAAGATTAAATTCAGCAATAAGTTTACGAAGTATAGCATGTCCATCCACCAGGTAGTGAAACGTATATACAGGGTGCAGCCGCTTCCGGTTCTTATCTATCGCCAGCCGCAGGTAGCCGTTCTGGTCTTCGTATTCATAAATGCCATACACATCTTCCCATCTTTTTTGCGATGAGTTGAACACAGGCCACCGTTTCTTTATTTCTGCAGATTCCAATATACAGGCCATCAGTTCCGTACCACAACTTTTATAGCTGATGCTATGTACATGCTGCATAAAGTTTTGCTTCTGCCTGCTTTGGGAGTTATTGCTGAAGTGGCTGTTCACCCGGTATTTTATATTATTCGCCTTGCCTACATACACCACTTTGCCTTTTTCGTTATGAAAATAATATACACCCGGAGTGTAAGGCAGTTGGGTAAAATGTTCCTTCGGCACATGGGGTGGCAGAACAGCATCTTTTGAATTGCGTTGCAAAGCTCTGCTGATGTGTTGTTCTTTATCATGCTGTAGCAGCAGCTCAAACACTTTTACCGTTGCAGCCGTATCGCCACCGGCACGGTGGCGGTTTCGTATGGGTATATCAAGTGCATCGCAAAGTTTACCAAGACTGTAAGAAGCAAGCCCCGGAAATATCTTTCGGCTCAGGCGAACGGTGCAGAGTTTCTTACAGTGCAGTTCATAGCCGCAGGCCTTCATGTGTGCAAGCACAAAGGAGTAATCAAAGTTTACATTGTGGGCTACAAATATGTTATGCTCCAGCAGGCTGTATATTTTTTCTGCCACATCTTCAAAAAGCGGTGCGTTGGAAACCATTGAATCACTGATGCCTGTCATGGCTTGGATGAAGTAGGGGATAGGTTGTTGCGGATTGATGAGTGTTTCGAATGTCTCTACTACTTTTTCACCATCATACACATGTATGGATATTTCCGTAATGCCGTTGGCCGCAGCATAGCTACCCGTGGTTTCAATATCAACAATGGCATACATAAGGGACTGCTAATTTCGTACTTTTTGATCATTGATTAAAGTGATTGAAATGATTGTTGGTGATTTTTTTAATGGAAGAAGAATTTAACCGCTAAATCGTAAAGGCGCAGAGTGACGTAAAGAAACTTCTTTGGCAATGAATATTTGGGATTGCATAGATATGAGATTTATTTAAAGGTGTTCCATCGGAACACCTGGTAGGTAGGTAGATTGTTGAATGTGTTTTATCGTTCCGTAGGAACGCATTGTGCTTAAGTTAAATGGTATTGCATAAAACGTTCCTACTAAACGCTGACTTTTTTTTTGAATGTTCAGAAGAAATACCAGACCCTGAAGAGTGCGACGCAACAGACGATGATAGTAGTACTGCAGCTGGTCAACAAATAAAAAAACCGACACTTACTGCTAAGTGCCGGTTTTGGAAAATTAGGTTTGTTATTTTATAAAGTCTTCAGCACATCATTCATAGCTCTTACAGCATCTGCACTTTTGTTAAAGGCAGCTTGCTCACTTTCATTCAATTTGAAATCAAGAATTTTTTCCCAACCATCTTTACCAATGATAACGGGTACACCAAGGCAAATATCTTTTTGGCCGTACTCACCATCCAGGGCTACGCA
This sequence comes from uncultured Chitinophaga sp., assembly GCA_964453625.1. Taxonomy (GTDB): domain Bacteria; phylum Bacteroidota; class Bacteroidia; order Chitinophagales; family Chitinophagaceae; genus JJ008. The sequence continues at coordinate 3,522 of CAYVSH010000155.1, read as the reverse complement.
GCAGGTAAAGAGTTTTTTCTCATCTCTTACTATGGCTTCTACCAACGCTGCTCCGGCCGCACCGGGTGCATACCATGCAGAGGTACCGATAAGAGCCGTTAATGTGGCACCACCTACCATGGTGGCTTTTACAATGGCATCTTGTTTTTCGGCAGAAATGAAATCTGTAACCGGTGCACTGTTCCATGTGGCATGTCGTATCAGCGGTATCATAGTAGTATCGCCATGTCCACCAATGACTACTGCATTCAGGTCAGACGGTGAACAACCTAAGTGCTGGCTCAGTTGGTATTTAAAACGGCTGCTATCTAATGTGCCGCCCATACCTATAATTCTGTTCTTTGGCAAACCTGTGGCTTGCAGGGCAAGATAGGTCATGGTATCCATCGGGTTGCTGATGACGATGATAATGGCATCAGGCGAATATTTTAAAATGTTCTCACTTACTCCTTTTACAATACCAGCATTGGTTCCGATGAGTTCTTCTCTCGTCATGCCCGGCTTACGGGGAATTCCGGATGTGATAACAACTACACTGCTGCCAGCTGTTTTAGAATAATCATTCGTAGAACCGGTGATCTTTGTATCAAAGCCAAGCAGGGTGGCGGTCTGCATCATGTCCTGGGCTTTACCTTCGGCAAGTCCTTCTTTAATGTCTAATAAAACAAGTTCGGTAGCTAGTTCTTTACGGGCAATATTATCAGCACAGGTAGCTCCCACAGCCCCGGCACCTACAACGGTTATCTTCATACATTATATTTTAAAATAGGAAAAAATTAATTGCCGCAAAGGTAGCGGAAACAGGTATTTATTTTTAAGCAGAATCGGTTATTTCTGCAGCTCTTTTAATACTTTTTCAATAGGCATAGAGCCTCCGAATGTGGATATGAGTTTTTGCTTCTTGTTATAGAATGCAAGAAAGGGTAGTGTGTTGAACTGGAAGAAAGGAGGGAGGAAGAAACTTACATCCTGCGCCACAATGATATTATCGTACTGTGCCAGTTTATATTTTTCAATAAAAGCTTTCATTTCTGTAACCGGCACCATGGTAGCCATTACTACCTGTATGTTTTTGAACTTTTCAATGTTCTTTGTCAGCTCTTCAGTTTCATGTTGGCAATGCTCACATTCCGGGTGAAAGACCATCAGCATTACCGGTTTGTTCTTTGGCAGGTCGGCTTTGGTAATAAAAGTGACGCTATCAGGCAGCAATAATTTGGCGGGTGGAAATATCTTGAATCTTGCAGAAGGCGATGCAGTGGAATCACCTTGCGAAAAACTTATCAGGGAAAGAAGGATAAGGCTGAAGAGTATTGTATGTTTTTTCATATTGGTGGTGAAAGTAAATAAAATGTTATAACCCCTTGCTGACGATGCTTATAATAATTGAGTTGTTCAGCCATTATAATTAAAAAATCATTCACTTTGCCGTAAAATCTCACAACCCTATCTTTGCCGCCTCAAATTTTTAATAATGGCAAATACATCAGACATCAGCCGTGGCCTTATCATCAACCTGGATGGAAGTCTTTATACCGTAGTGGAATTTGGTGAAAACAAAACGGCCCGTGCAGCAGCAAAAGTGTGGGCAAAACTGAAAGGAGTGGATAATAACCGTTCCATCGAAAAAACATGGAACTCAGGTGATACGATTTACCCGGTAAGAGTGGAAAGAAGAACATACCAGTTCTTATATAAAGATGATACCGGTTACAGTTTCATGGATACCGAAACATTCGAGCAGATATCGTTGCAGGAAGCTACTATAGATGCTCCGCAATACCTGAAAGAAGGGCAAGAAGTTGGCATTCTTATTAATACTGAAAATGATTCTGTATTGGGTGCAGAATTGCCAGACAAAATAGTTTTACAGGTTACATACACTGAACCCGGAATGAAAGGGGATACTGCTACCCGTACATTGAAGCCTGCAACATTGGAAACTGGTGCCAGCATTGGTGTTCCTTTATTTGTAAATGAAGGAGAACTGATCCGCATCAATACCAAGAGCGGTGAATATGTAGAAAGAGTAAAGCAGTAATTAAATATTTTTGATGAAAATGGCCTTAATTACATTGATTTTTGGCCATTTTTGTTTTAAATCAGGTCAATTTTGACCGATTTTATCCTAAAATCATCATTATTCTGAATCCTATTTCATTAACTTAGCTGAATCATCAAATAACAAGTCATACTAAAACCAAAACTTTCTATTAAATTGAAAAACATGGACTTTAAACAAATTCAGGAGTTGATCAAGATGATCAACAAATCTAATATTGGTGAATTGACAGTAGAGCAGAAAGATTTTAAAGTTACTATAAAGCAAAAAGAAGAAAAGATCACACAGGTAATGGCCACACCGGTACAAGCTGCGCCTGTACAAATGGCTGCCCCGGCTCCTGTGGCACCTGCTGCAGCACCGGCAGCACCGGCACCCAAAAAAGAAGAGGCTGGCCCGGCTGCAAATACTGTAACCATTAAGAGTCCGATGATCGGAACATTTTATCGCAAATCATCACCAGATAAACCCAACCTTGTTGATGTTGGTTCAGATATAGCTGCTGGTACAGTGGTTTGTATCATTGAGGCAATGAAACTCTTTAATGAAATTGAAAGTGAGGTAAAAGGAAAGATCGTAAAAGTGCTGGTGGATGATGCATCGCCTGTAGAATACGATCAGCCACTGTTCCTTGTAGAACCAGCATAATGAAAGTTCAATTTTAAGCTTGTTCCATTACGATTTAATTTTTTATCAACTGCTCAAATTGATTGCATGTTTAAAAAAGTTCTGATAGCCAACCGCGGAGAGATTGCATTAAGAGTGATCCGTACCTGCCGTGAAATGGGTATTAAAACAGTAGCCGTTTACTCCACTGCCGATAGAGATAGCCTTCATGTAAAATTTGCTGATGAAGCTGTTTGTATTGGTAAGCCACAAAGTTCAGATTCATATCTTAACATACCCCATATTATGGCTGCTGCAGAAATCACCAATGCAGATGCTGTTCACCCGGGTTATGGGTTCCTTGCAGAGAATGCCAAGTTTGCCAAAATATGTAATGATCATGGTATAAAGTTTATTGGCCCTACACCTGATATGATCAATTCAATGGGCGATAAGATCACTGCAAAAGAAACAATGATAAAAGCCGGTGTGCCTGTTGTGCCCGGTGGTGAAGGTTTATTACAAAGTATAGATGAGGCAAAAGGATTGGCAAAGAACATGGGATATCCTGTAATATTAAAAGCAACTGCAGGTGGTGGTGGCAAGGGTATGCGTATTGTGTGGGAAGAAAGTGAAATGGAAAAAGCATATGATACAGCAAAGGCTGAAGCTGCTGCATCATTTAAGAACGATGGTATCTACATGGAAAAATTTGTAGAAGAGCCAAGGCATATAGAAATTCAGGTGGCAGGTGACCAGTTCGGCACTGTATGCCATTTGAGTGAAAGGGATTGCTCTATTCAGCGGCGCCATCAAAAGCTAATAGAAGAATCTCCTTCCCCTTTTATGACTGA
>CAYVSH010000154.1:5826-6828 GCA_964453625.1 uncultured Chitinophaga sp. | reverse complement strand
CGGGACTATATTTATCTACGCTTGGTAATGTGAGTGGTAATTCTGATTCATCTAAAGCATAAGCAATTCCATCTATCCATTTTATTGGAAAAGGTTCGCCCCAATACCGCTGGCGGCTGAAGCCTGCATCCCGCATTTTATAATTGACCTGCCGTTTGCCGATACCGAGTTCTTCAATTTTGTTCACTGCCACATCAATGGCGTCTTTCATCTGTAAGCCATTTAAGAAACCGCTATTTTCTAAAATGGCATCTTTAGTTGGGTTTCCTTCTTCGCCATTAAAATGTTCGCCAATGATATTGGTGATGGGAATATTGAAATGTTTGGCAAATGCAAAATCTCTCTGGTCACCACATGGCACCGCCATGATAGCCCCCGTACCATAACCGGCCAGTACATATTCTGCTATCCAGATGGGTATCTGTCTTCCGTCAAACGGATTGACGGCATAAGAACCAGTGAAACAACCTGTGATCTGTTTTACTTCAGACTGCCTTTCTCTATCACTGCGGCTTTTTACATATTGCAAATATTTTTCGATCTCTTCTTTTTGTTCTGCTGTTGTTATTTCAGCAACGAGTTCATGTTCGGGAGCTACTACCATAAAGTCAACACCGAAGATGGTATCGGGTCTTGTAGTGTAAACAACAAGTTGCGGGATTTGAGATTCGGGATTCGAAGCCTCGCTATTGACATTTCCTTTTTTTATCTGGAAACTGATCTCTGCTCCCGTTGATTTGCCGATCCAGTTGCGCTGCATTTCTTTCATGCTGTCGCTGAAATCAACCGTTTCTAATCCTTCGAGCAACCGGTCTGCGTAGGCAGTGATGCGTAAATACCATTGACGCATTTTCTTTTTTTCTACCGGGTGGCCACCTCTTTCACTTACTCCATTCACCACTTCATCATTTGCCAGTACAGTTCCCAATGCTTCGCACCAGTTCACTTCGCCGAATTTGCTGAAAGCAAGGCGATAGTTCATAAGAATTTCCTGTTTCTGTT
>CAYVSH010000154.1:0-5816 GCA_964453625.1 uncultured Chitinophaga sp. | reverse complement strand
CATTAAATGTTTTCCAGTCAGCAGCTGTGAAAGCAGTGAGCTGTGAGTTGTGAGCTTCTGGATTTCCTTGTGTTTCGAATGTTTTTATTAATTCAGCGATTGGTTTTGCTTTATTTTCTTTTTTATCGAAATAAGAATTGAACAGTTGCAGAAATATCCACTGTGTCCATTTATAGTAATTCGGATCGCTGGTTTGTACTTCACGGCTCCAGTCGTAGCAGAAGCCGATATTGTCCAACTGCTTTTTGAATGTTTCAATATTGTTTTTGGTTGTTACAGCGGGATGTTGTCCTGTATCGAGTGCATATTGCTCTGCAGGCAAACCAAAACTATCGAAGCCCATCGGGTGCAGTACATTGAAGCCTTTCAATCGTTTGTAACGGCTGTAAATATCAGAAGCGATATAACCTAACGGATGACCTACATGCAAACCGGCACCACTGGGATAGGGAAACATATCCAGTACGTAATACTTGGGTTTGGAAAAATCATTCTCAACTTTATAGGCGTTTGAATCTTTCCATTTCTTTTGCCATTCCTTTTCAATTCTTCTGAAATCGTATTCCATTGCAGTTGTGATTCTTTATTTTTTGCTGACACATTTCAATTGCTCCATAGCGAACAGAACGATGAAGAGTGCGACGCAACGAAGCTGATAGTAGTACTACAGCCGGGTTAATAATTATTCTTTAACATTTCTCTTGTAATTCATACGGCAATATGAACCGGCAACCTCCGTTTCACATAACTTGTCAGTGAGCAAAACGGGTCGCAAAAATACTGATTGTAGCCTTGAATTGGTTACTTTTGCGGCAACCTGAAAAAATTCAAAATACTATAGAATGGCGCAATTCGGAAAAGCTTCGACCAAACGTGGAAAACCATCTTACTTTATGTCCATACTGGGTGTTACCCTTGTATTGTTTGTGTTGGGACTTATCGGCTGGCTTATTATTAATGCCGGTAAACTGGGTCAGCATTTCAAAGAGAATGTGGAAGTGAGTGTTTACATCAGGGAGAACCTGAACCCAAAAGACAGTGTGGCTTTGGTTGAATATGTTTCAGCAAAGCCTTATGTAAAAGAGTACCGCTATATCACCAAAGAGATGGCTCGCCAGATCTATATTGCTGATGGCAATAAGGATTGGGGAAATGTGCTTGACTTTAACCCGTTGCCAAACAGTATTAACTTTAAACTCCGCAAGGAATATGTAAACAATGATAGTCTTCAGGCTATAAAAGCCGACCTGGAAAAACAAACCTATGTTACTGAAGTATCGTACCAACAGGCTCTTGTTGATTCATTGAATAAAAACATCCGCAAGTGGAGCCTGATACTGTTGGCCATTGCATTACTACTTGCCATTATTGTTATTGTACTGATTGATAATACCATCCGGTTGGCTATGTTCAGTAACCGTTTCCTGATAAAAACCATGCAAATGGTGGGTGCTACCCGCAATTTTATTGCACGGCCAATGGATACTAAAGCAGTTATCAACGGGGCGATCAGCGGCATCATTGCTGTGGCGGCTATCTGGCTTTTCATTACATGGGCAGAAAATTATGAACCGGCATTAAAGGCTGTGCATGATACAACTGCCTTACTGTTACTTTTCCTTGGACTGATCGTACTGGGCATTGTTATTACCGTTTTCAGCACCCATCGCAGTGTGATAAAATACCTGAGGATGAAGCTGGATGACCTGTATTAAAGGCAATGAAGAATAGTGAATGGGTAACGGAAGGCCAGGTCTTATAATTCAGTATTGACTATTCACCATTCGGTAAATTCAACTATATTGCAGACCCAAAAGTGAAAGAAATGAGCAATGTAAAAGCAAATACTTCAATGTTTACTAAAGAAAATTACAAGTGGATGCTGATCGGAATTGTACTGATCGCCATTGGGATGTTCCTTTTATCCGGCGGAAAGAGCAACACCGACCCTAACGTATTTGATAAAAGTGCTGTTTACAGCACCACAAGAATTACTATTGCGCCAATATTGATACTTGCAGGTCTTGTGATAGAGATAATAGCAATTTTCAAGAAGCCAAAAGAAGTGGCTGCATAAGCTACCATTAAAATAAAAATTGATAAGGCGATGCTGGAAACTGTATCGCCTTATTTTTTAGGAAGAAAATAATCAACTATCCAATGACTATTTTAGAAGCTGTCATCATTGCTGTTGTGGAAGGCATTACAGAATTTCTGCCTATTTCATCCACCGGCCATATGATAATAACTGAAAAACTTTTAGGAATACCTTCCACCGATTTTACAAAACTGTTCACCGTAGGTATTCAACTTGGAGCCATTCTGGCTGTAGTTGTTTTATACTGGAGAAAATTTATTGAGCCGATTAAAAACAACAAATGGGCTTTTTATGGAAAGCTGGTAATTGCAGTAGTTCCGGCATTAGCACTGGGATTTATTTTTTCAGATAAAATAGATGAGCTTTTAGAAAGCACATTGACCGTTGCTATTTCTTTAATAGCAGGAGGTGTAGTCCTTTTATTTATTGATTCAGTTTTTAAAACACCGACAGTAGAAACAGATGAAAAAATAAGTTACCCCAAAGCATTTATCATCGGTCTCTGGCAATGCATTGCGATGATACCGGGTGTAAGCCGTAGTGCTGCCAGCATCATCGGCGGAATGCAGCAAAAGCTGACGAGGAAACTGGCTGCTGAATTCTCTTTTTTTCTTGCTGTACCAACCATGGCAGCCGCAACCGGATATAAACTTTTGAAAGGATATGAAACGATAACAACAGAACATATCAAACTGTTCGTAATTGGCAATATCGTTGCATTTGTTGTTGCCATGCTGGCTATTAAGTTCTTTATCGGTTATTTACAAAAGCATGGTTTCCGGTTCTTCGGTTATTACCGGATTATTGCTGGCATTATTTTACTATTATTAGTAGCAACTGGGTATTTATCCAGGTAAATAAAAAATAACCCTTTTAGGGGATACCGGTTCAGTCAATATTTATTAACTATGTAAAAAATAAGAGCCATGAAACCAATCATCATTTTTCTATTAACTGTTTTTTCACTGACTGCCTGCACCAATTATGGTAAAAAAGTAAAAAGCAGCAATATTGAAGTCTATTATAAAGAAGGTATTTCTGAATCGCAAGCCCAAAAAACTGCAGATTATATCTACAGCATTGATACCAATCCGGAGACCAAGGACAATAAGAAAAGTTTTCAGTTAATGAATATGGGCGACACCATTGAATGTAAAATGGTAGTGAATGAAGAAAAATATAAAGACATTAATATTGTAAGTTTTGAATTGATCGCAAGCGGTATTTCTGAAGCCGCATTTGATGGTAAACCAGTAAATCTTGTTCTTTCAACCAACAAGTTCAAACCACTGCAAACTGTTTACTTTAAAAAGGAAGAGAAGGAAGAACAAAAAGAAGGCCTGACAAAATATGGAGAAAGAATTACTTCCGGCAATGTTGAACTCTTTGTAACTGGAGGTGCTTCTATGGAAGACGGCAACAAGCTGGTGCAGTTATTGGACCAGGAAATGAAGCCTTCCAGCATTATCAGCTTTCAATTGACCAAAGACCCCGATGGAATGAACATGGTCCGTATGGTTTCTTCTGAAGAAAAAGTAGCTACATTATCCGATCAAACGATAACTGATATGGCTGCGCAGATATCTGACGGAGTATTTAACGGCAGCCCGATCGTATTTGAATTTACCGATACACAATTCAATACCATTAAAACATTTACATACGATCCGGAATAGTTCTTTCGTATAAATTGTTAGAAACCCGTTTCCCCAGTGAGACGGGTTTTTTATTATCGCATCTGAAATACCTATTTTTACCCAAAGCACCGGCTATGCAAACAGCTTCTAAAAAAGTATTGAACGGATGGGCTATGTATGATTGGGCAAGTTCTTCCTATAATCTAGTTATCACTTCTACTATCTTTCCCACTTACTTTGAAGCCGTGGCTGTGGATGATGCCGCCGTTTCTAAAACAACTGTCACCTTCCTTGGAAGGCAATTTGAAAATACTGCTTTATATAACTATGCTATTGCATTGGCATTTTTGATTGTTGCTGTATCTTCTCCATTACTTTCATCCATTGCAGACTATAAAGGCAATAAGAAAAAATTTCTGAATTTCTTTCTTACAATGGGAAGCCTCTCCTGTGCATTCCTTTATTTTTTTGATGGCAGTACACTTGCTTTAGGACTCATTTGTATGATCATAGCCTGTGTAGGATTCTGGGGTGGGCAGGTCTTTTATAATTCCTTTCTTCCGGAAATTGCTTCGGTAGAAGACAGGGATAGGGTGAGTGCAAAGGGGTTTTCGTTTGGCTATGTGGGCAGTGTTTTGTTGCAACTTATCTGCTTTGTATTTGTACTAATGCATGATAAGATCGGTATTACAGAAGGGAAAGGATCCCAGATCTCTTTCCTGCTGGTAGGCATATGGTGGTGGGCCTTCGGGCAATATTCATTGCGAAGGTTACCAAAACCTTTGGCAGCCGGAACCGCAGGCCAGCATCAAATATTATCCAAGGGATATAAAGAATTACAGAAAGTTTGGCAGCAGTTAAAAAACCTGCCTTCATTAAAAAGATATTTAGCTGCGTTCTTCTTTTATAATATGGGAGTGCAAACAGTGATGCTGGTGGCCGCTTTGTATGGTAAAAGCGAACTGGAGATACCAACTGAAAATCTGATTATCGCCATTCTTATAATTCAACTGATCGCCATTCCCGGAGCCTTTGTTATTTCCTGGCTTTCTTCCAGAATTGGAAACTTAAAAACTTTAATGCTGTTAGTCACATTGTGGATCGCTATGTGTTTTATAGCTTACACTCTACCAAAAGGAGGTATCTATGAATTTTATGCATTGGGTGCTGCTGTTGGTTTTATCATGGGCGGCATCCAGTCATTAAGCCGTTCTACCTATGCCAAGTTGATGCCTGAAACAAAAGACACGGTTTCATTCTTTAGCTTTTATGATGTTACCGAAAAGATTGCAGCCGTTGTAGGAATATTCAGCTTTGGTTATATCACTGAACTCACCGGTTCTCAGCGGGGTTCCATTCTTGCATTAGCAAGTTTCTTTGTTATCGGTTTGTTTTTATTATTGTATGCCAATGCGGCAAAAAATAAATTGTCATGAAACTTTACTCTATTGATACCGGTTATTTTAAATTGGATGGCGGAGCTATGTTTGGCGTAGTGCCAAAAAGTATGTGGAACAAGATCAACCCGGCGGATGAAAATAATTTATGCAGCTGGGCTTTGCGTTGTTTGCTGATTGAAGATGGCAATAGGTTGATATTAGTTGATAATGGGAACGGTGACAAGCAAGATGAAAAATTTTTCCGGCATTATTACTTGCATGGAGATGACACTTTGGATAAATCGTTGGCTAAGCATGGTTTTCACCGGGATGATATCACCGATGCTTTTCTTACGCATCTCCATTTTGACCATTGCGGTGGTTCTATTGTAAGAGAAGGAGATAAACTTGTTCCGGCTTTTAAGAACGCAACATATTGGAGTAACAAGGCTCACTGGGAATGGGCTGTTCATCCTAATGACAGGGAGAAAGCCTCATTTTTAAAAGAGAATATTTTACCGATTGAAGAAAGCGGCCAATTAAAATTCATTGAAGTATCCGAAGGAAGTGACGAAAAATTAGGCGAGACTTCTTTTACAGAAAATATTTCTGTACGATTTGTCAGCGGTCATACTGATAATATGATGCTGCCGCAAATCCGTTATAAAGACAAAACAATTGTATATATGGCCGACCTGCTGC
>CAYVSH010000153.1:0-6843 GCA_964453625.1 uncultured Chitinophaga sp. | reverse complement strand
GAAAAGAGGAAATCTAAAATATTAATTTTCCGGGATAAAGAAAAACCATCGGTTGCCGGGTATAATTTTTTATCTCAACATATCTGCTTCGGGGATACTTGCCATATATCCCGTATATAGCTCAGATCTACGCCATACTTAAGCCATCAATCCGGGACATTTTTGGTAGAAATACATAAATAATGCAAGGCTTTATAACCCCTTACTTTGCTAATAATTCAACATTTAATATTTAGCATTCAAAATAATCTCTCTAAAGCTTCTTCAGCAACACCTTCTTCTGGGAGAAATTAAATGCAGCATCCAGCATTTCCAGCAGCCTGGGCCAGTCTTCCTTTTTTACGATCATCTGCTTGTAAAGCTTTTTTACAAGGATGCTCAATGTATTACCCTCTACAGTAGCCTGTACCGTAAAGTTGCCAACTTCATTATCAACGTTCATGTTCAGCGACTGTACACCCACCAGTTTATAACCTGCCGGTATGGTAAAGTTGATGATGTTGCGTATGCTGCGGGGAAAACCCATAAAGGCATCTACTTCCCTTTTCCTGTCCTCCTGAGAAATGAATAACTGTTCACCGATCAGCCCGGGTACGGATACAAGTAAGTTATCGCCGGCTATCTTGATCATATCACTTAGTTCCAGTTTGCTGGTATAGTTCAGTTCCTGTTTGCGCCAGGTGCGGCCATCGGAGTTAAGTGTAAACTCATGGTAAGCAGAAATATTATCATACTCTTCTTCAAAAGCCGTTTTCATGTACTCCAGTTTACGGACCTTGTCTTCTTTTTTACGTTCCCTTAGTTTGTCTTCATAGCTGTCAAGATAAGCACCTTTCATACCGGCCCTGGTGTCATCTTCGCCGCCATAGCTGCGATGGTCATCATCCAGTGCGGTGGTGTATATCAATCCCTGCACATTATAAAATTGCTTGCTGAGGCCCGTTGCTGCTTTCTGGTGTACAAGGTTCAGCTTACGGGTAGCAGTATCTATTGTAGCGGTCACGGTATTGGTGGTTACATTATCTTCTGGTTTGTTGGCTGGCAATGTAATGGGTGTAGCCGTTGGGTTTTTTCCCAATGAGATGATGTAAGCTGGTGTATTCAGGTATTCTTCTTTAAAGTCAAACGGATTAGAGAATACGGTGGCATTAAATACAAATTTATCTTTTACCCGTACCATCCATTCTGGTTCTGTCCGAAAGATAATGTTCTCAGGTTTGGTTAGCGTAGCTGGTGTGGTTACTATCAGGTCGTAGGGTATTTTACGTAAGTCAAGACATTGGGTAAAGCAGGAAGCAAACAGCTCACTGGAAAACCCATTGGCCTTGAAGTAAGACATATGGCGAAGTATATAATAGGTTTTTTGGATAAAATCATCTTCCCGCATATCAGCATAGCCTATCTGCTTCAGGTATGCTTTGGCCATGCTGTAATAATAAGAGCCATCCAGTTTGTTGTAAAGATTATTCATTTTTTTGGCCAGCTCCTGCGGAGATATGTTTTGTTTCAGTTCACCTCTGTCGCCGATAAAAAGATCAGAACGGTTATCAGACCTGGAAAAAACGATCTGGAACTTTACCATTGGGAATTCCACCAGGCGGTTTACCCATCTTGTATCACTCATTTTTTCTCTGTCTTTATCTTCCCATAAATAATCTGCATTGCTGTTGCCGGTTTCTTTAAAGTCCGGCGCACCCATGGTTGACTTGGAATTGACAAAGGAGTTGTTATCAGTATCTATTTCAAATTTCTGACTCATTACAGGATATTCCCTGGTGCATACAAAATAGATGGGATCAAATTCAATATAGCTCATCTTCTTCACGGTATTATCATCATAGAAGATAGTTCCATAGTCAATAATGTCGCCGGGATCAAGATCAGGAACAGCTACTTTATAATAGATGACACGGCTTTTGCTTTTATCATAATAGGTACTGGCTTTGCCAATATAAGGTGTGAAAGTCGATGGTACATCAGAAGGGTCTTCTACATATACAGCATTGCGAAGCGAAACATCTTGTATTGTTCCGTTTGTCTTAAATATTTTGATACCTGCCCCATCACTGGAAGAGCCGATGCGGAAATAAACAGAAGAGTAATTATTGATGGCATCCCGGTCATTCAGTTTGATACGGCGATGAGTGATCTCGTACACGGCCAGTTTGTTGGCATCCTTATCAAAGGCAAATCTTGTCTTTTGGGCAATGATGATACCGCTTTCTTCTTTCCATTTTTCTGGGGTTGCGGTCACTTTAAAATCAGGATCAGCATCATCCCAGATAAGTTTCATGTTCTTCGCTATGGCTTCCAGTTTGGAAGGGGAGAAGGTGTCGTCGTCTTGTGCGGTGATGGCTGCTGAAATTAACAGGCTGCTGAATATTAGTAAAAGTTTTCTCATATATTTTTTGTTTCCCACAAAGGCACAAAGAGTATATTCTATTCTCTTTGTTGTTAGTGGTCTTCCTATGGGAGTTTTTAAGACCACTGTGAAATAACTTCGTTATTTATTTTATTATATTGTATCATATTTTTCTCCTACAAACGCACAAAGGAGACTGTTTTATTATATAGTGTTCTGATAAGTTGATTTAAAGTTTGCCATTTACTTTTCTATGTATCCCCTCTTTTATTAAGTTGACATTGAAATTTATTAAGAGGCCAAGCTTAATACCAGTCAGCCGCTTATAGTTAAGTAGGATTTTGTGATGGATTTTCTCCAGCGATTCAACAGATTTTATTTCCACAATTAATTTATCATACATGATAATATCAGTTCTGAATGCTTTGTCTAATTGTGCTTTCTTATACATAATTTTTAGATCCTGTTGCCTTGTGAAAGAGATTCCTCTTTCTTCCAGTTCATATACAAACGCAGACTCATACACACTTTCCAGTAATCCAGGACCAAGAATCGTATGAATGGTGTATGCAATATCAACTCCTATGGTAGCCAGCTCGTTTTCAGTCATTGGTTTTCTTTTCTTGTTATTCTTTGTGTCTTTGTGGGAAATATTACGGCTTCTTCACAAGTATCAGGTTGCTATTAAAATCCTTCAGCTTCTTTACAAAGTTTTTCCAGTTCTCAAAGTCAGCTTTGCGGATGCGGCCTGAATTAAATGATAAGGTCTTTTTAAAGATGACCTTATTGTCTTTACTGGCATAAGAGCCAGTTACTTCATAATCCTCATTCTTTTCATTGATGGCCACAGGCATAGAAGCCACTTTATAGCCAGCCGGTAGTATCAACTCTGTTTCATCCTGTGCTACATAGGCAGAATGTAATGCATAATCTTGTTGTCTTTTTTCATCAGGATCAATGCCACGCAGGTTTTCAGGAAAGAAATCAATACCGACATATACTTCTTTATCTTCTGTAATGATGTAGTTGCTGAGATCAATATCACCTTCCACTACTACAGGTATTTCACGATTATTAAGGTCTGAAGTTTTTACAGCATTTACCACCAGGTTCTTATTGCCAAATTCCAGGAATCGCTGTATCATTTTTTTCTTTTCATCAGTCGGCAGTTCATGATAGTATTGGTGAAAGCTGGTACGCTGTTCACCCGTAAGTGTAACTTTCACATGGCCTTTCAGTACATTATCTTTAAGCTGGAAACTGGTTTGGGTAAGTATCTTGCTTTTTTCTTTATCAAGCACCGGTACTTTTTTTACATCGTATTTATCACCTTTTCCAATAAGCACTTCTTTACCTTGTATACGCCATGCATAATCGCCAAAGGGGATATATTTTTCAGTACCGTCAAGAAAATATTCTTTACCGTTAAGAATAACGGTACTGATGCAATGATTATCTACCGCCAGCGATGGTAGCGAATAGTCATATGGAATATGTCTTGTGCCGATCCAGGTCATGTAGGATTCAAGTCCTGCTATCTTCAGCATTTCCGTCATCAGGTTGGCCATGCCTTTACAATCACCATATTTTGATTTAAAAACATCCTGTGCAGAAGCAGGAATAAAACCGGCAAGCCCATCTTCAAATGCAATGTAGCGGATATTGTCCTGTACCCAATAGAAAATGGATTTCACTTTATCCTGGTCAGTGGTTTTCCCTTTGGTAAGCTCTGCCACTTTTGCTTTTAACTCTTCAGGGTTGTTATTGCATTTTTTATAAAGATAGTTGTACCAGTTGTACAGGTCTCCCACATCGCCAAAACCTTTTTCTTTTTTTCCATCCACTGTAAATGATTTTACCACCAGCATCAGGTGCGGATAAGTATAAGCAGTACCAATGCCACGGTTCTCCGATTTCATGGCAATGATATTCTGTAGTTTGAACGTATAAATGGTAACTCCTTTCTCCAGTGTTTTTTGTTTGGTGACCTTGTAACCGGTGAAGTTGAATTCACGGATATCGAGTTCCAGCCAGTCAGGAACTTTTATGGTTACGATCTTTTCCTTGGCCGGAAACCAGGAATGAAAATAGATGCTGGTGAGGTACTTACTGTCGAAATATTTCTTTTCTGTTTCCACTCTTGTAATGTCGCCATAACCGGTAAAACCGATATTGAAATATTTCACCCGGCTGTCGTCTGAAAAAAAATCGCTGGAGCTGGCAGACTGGTCCAGTGCATAGCCTACATTATAATTCTTCTTAATGCCGAACATCCCCTTTGCTTTTTCCAGTTGCTTAAAAGAAGTGATCTTGCAGAAGGAATTATAAAAATCAAAATACTGGATACTGGCTCTTTCCCGTAAAGCCAGAAAATTAATGCCCGTTTTTTTATTGGCTGTTACTACGGGTAATTTATCATCGCTGCGGCCTTTGTCAAAATTGTATTCCTCTTCCACAATAGTGGCAGCCACCCTGTCATCGGGAAATACTTTTTTTAACCGGTTGGCTTCGTAAATATCATCATCGGCCTGGGCTATTATAATATTGGGGAATAATAAACCGGTTGCCCACAGCAGCGTCAGTATTTTTTTCATGCTAATAATTATGTTGAGCAATATAAAAATAGTTCCCGATAAATTACTAAGGCGTCAAGAAATCATAAATTCCATATAACTATCTATGCTAACTTGTTTAAATTCGCAGTAACAACATAATACTCATGGGAAGAAAACAGGAAGTTTTACAAGATGTGGTTATCAAGTTTGCCGGAGACAGTGGAGACGGTATGCAATTAACCGGAACTCAGTTTACAAATAACACGGCCCTATTAGGTATCGACCTTTCTACCTTTCCGGATTTTCCGGCAGAGATTAGGGCTCCGATAGGTACCCTTCCCGGAGTAAGTGGTTACCAGCTTCGTTTTTCGAGTGATAATATTTATACCCCCGGCGATGCCTGTGATGTATTGGTAGCAATGAATGCTGCCGCTTTGAAAACAAACCTATCCGCTCTTAAAAAAGGTGGCAAGATCATCGTTAACTCAGATGGTTTTGATGCCAAGAATCTCCGGTTGGCCAATTATCCCGAAGGAGAAAATCCACTGGAGAATGACAGCCTCAGTAATTACGAAGTAATAAAGATGGATGTGACCAAGATGACAAGAGAGGCACTGAAGGATTTTACAATGGGGATGAAGGAAAAAGACAGGGCCAAGAATATGTTTGTGCTTGGCTTTCTTTATTTCATGTACAACCGTAACATGGATAACAACATTGCTTTTCTCAAAGAAAAATTTGGCAAGAAGCCGGAAATATTTGAGAGCAATGTGAAAGTATTACAGGCAGGATATAATTATGGAGATACCACTGAAACTTTCACCACTACTTATACTGTAGAGAAGGCTAAAATGGAACCGGGTGTATATCGTTCCATTATGGGTAACCAGGCAGTTTCGTATGGATTAATTGCTGCATCGCAAAAAAGCGGATTGCCGTTGTTTCTTGGTTCTTATCCCATTACTCCAGCATCAGATATTTTACATGACCTGAGTAAGTATAAGAATTTTGGTGTCCGCACTTTCCAGGCAGAAGATGAAATAGCTGCTATTACATCTGCCATTGGTGCATCGTATGGTGGTTCATTGGGAGTTACCACTTCCAGCGGACCGGGTATTGCATTGAAAGGTGAAGCAATGGGGCTGGCAGTGATGCTGGAGATTCCTTTATTGATCATTAATATTCAAAGGGGCGGACCTTCAACCGGGTTACCCACTAAAACCGAACAATCTGACCTGATGCAGGCTTATTATGGAAGAAACGGTGAATGCCCGATGCCTATCGTTTCAGCATCTACTCCTGCCGATTGTTTTGACGCTGTATATGAAGCAGTGAGAATTTCTGTTCAGCACATGACGCCGGTTATCTTTTTAAGTGATGGTTATATTGCCAATGGCGCCGAGCCATGGAAGTTTCCGGTAAGCGATGATCTGCCTCCCATCAAAGTAAACTTTAAAAAACAATTAGGTGACCATGAGGAAGTGTTTCAACCCTATTTAAGAGATGAAAAACTGGCAAGGCCATGGGCCATACCCGGTACACCTGCTTTGGAACATCGTATTGGTGGTTTGGAAAAACAGAACGTTACCGGTAATATCAGTTACGAACCCGAGAACCATCAACTGATGGTGAAAATAAGACAGGAGAAAGTGGATAAGATTGCTGAACATATTCCCGAACAGAAATTAGACAGTGGTCCGGAGAAGGGAAAAATATTGGTGTTGGGCTGGGGTTCTACCTATGGCGCCATAAAAAGTGCCTGTACAGAAATGCAGAAGAAAGGCCATGCTATCAGCCATGCACACCTACGTTATGTACGTCCTTTCCCAAAGAACCTCGGCGACATCATTAAGAACTTTGATACCGTGCTGATACCTGAAATAAACAACGGGCAATTAATAAAGATCATCCGTGATGTTTACATGG
>CAYVSH010000152.1:0-6858 GCA_964453625.1 uncultured Chitinophaga sp. | reverse complement strand
AAGCTTCCAGCTCAGGTAATAAGCATCTGCAATTTCTTCCACTTTAGCTTCATAAGGCAGATTGATCGTTTTGGAGATAGCACCACTGATAAACGGTTGTGTAGCTCCCATCATGCGGATATGGCCATGTGCATGAATATAGCGTTGGCCTTTTTGTCCGCATTTGTTGGCACAGTCAAAAACGGGCAGGTGTTCTTCCTTTAATCCTGGGGCACCTTCAAGCATCATGGTTCCGCATACATAATTGTTGGCGGCTTCAATCTGCTCATCGGTAAAGCCCAGTGCTTCCAGCAGGCTCCATTCAAGGTCATTATATTGCTCAGGCGTAAATCCAAGGCGCTGCAAACATTCTTCACCCAAAGTGTATTTATTGAAAATAAATCCGATCTCAAATGCTGTTAATGCAGCCGCATCCAGGCGTTTGATCTCATCAGCAATAAATCCTTTCTCACTTAATGTCTGGTGATTGATAAAAGGGGCACCGGCAAATGAAGCAGAGCCGGTTGCATATTTAATGATCGCTTCAGATTCTTTTTCAGAATAACCCAGATGCTTTAATGCAGATGGTACTGACTGGTTGATGATCTTGAAATAACCACCACCAGATAGTTTTTTAAACTTCACCAATGCAAAATCAGGTTCTACTCCGGTAGTATCACAATCCATCACCAAACCAATGGTTCCCGTTGGAGCAATTACAGTTGCCTGCGCATTTCTGTAACCAAACTTCTCTCCCATTTCCACAGCATCATCCCATGCTTTGCAGGCAGCTTTCAATAAATAATCAGGACAATATTTCGCATGAATGCCTTGAGGTTTCAGGCTTAATCCTTCATATTCATCAGCATCATACGCAGCCAGGCGATGGTTACGCATTACTTTCATCATGTGCTCCTTATTCTCCTCATATCTTGGAAATGCTCCCAGCACACTGGCCATTTCTGCAGATGTTTTGTATGAGATACCCGTCATAATAGCTGTGATGGCTCCTGCAATACCTCTTGCTTCCTCACTATCATAGGGAATACCGCTAACCATCAGCATAGTACCAAGATTTGCATATCCCAATCCTAATGTCCTGTACTCATAGCTTAATTGTGCCACTTCTTTCGATGGGAACTGGGCCATTAATACGGATATTTCCAGTACCACAGTCCATAAACGGCAATTGTATTCGTATCCTTCTACATCAAAAACGTTTTTCTCGGAATCATAAAACTTCATCAGGTTGGCCGATGCAAGATTACAGGCTGTGTTGTCAAGGAACATATACTCGGAACAAGGATTGGAAGCCCTGATCTCTCCGCCTTCGGGACAAGTATGCCATTCGTTGATGGTAGTATTGTATTGTGTACCTGGATCTGCACAACGCCACGCAGCATAAGCGATCTGGTTCCATAATTCTCTGGCAGGAATTTTCTTCATCACTCTTCCATCCATTCTTCCTTTCAATTCCCAATCTTCGTTGTTCTCTAATTTTTCAAAGAAAGAATTCGGAATACGGATAGAGTTGTTTGAATTCTGTCCGCTTACAGTTCTGTATGCTTCATCTTCATAACCGGAAGGATAACCGGCAGCGATCAGTGCACCTACTTTCTTTTCTTCCTCTACTTTCCAGTTGATGAAGTCAACGATCTCCGGGTGATCAAGATCCAGGCAAACCATTTTGGCAGCACGGCGTGTTGTACCACCGGATTTTATTGCACCTGCAGCTCTGTCACCGATCTTTAAAAAGCTCATCAAACCGGAAGAACTTCCTCCACCGCTTAACTTTTCACCGGCACCACGAAGGTTGGAATAGTTTGTTCCAACACCGGAACCGTATTTGAATATCCTTGCCTCACGAACCCAGAGATCCATGATACCGCCATCATTTACCAGGTCATCATCCACACTCAGGATGAAACAGGCATGTGGCTGCGGACGTTCATATGCATTCTGTGATTTCTTTAATTCGCCATCAGCAGGATCTACATAGTAGTGGCCCTGCGGCTTACCTGTAATGCCATAGCTTTCATGCAAACCGGTATTGAACCATTGAGGTGAATTAGGAACACACATCTGGTTAAGGATGCTGAACACTAACTCTTCATAAAAAATCTGTGCATCCGTTGATGTAGCAAAATAACCATATCGTTCGCCCCATGCTCTCCAGCAGTTGGCCATACGATGAGCTACCTGTTTTGCAGATGTTTCTCTTCCGAGGCTGCCATCAGGTTGTGGCACTCCTGCTTTACGAAAATATTTTTGGGCAAGTATATCGGTTGCAATCTGGCTCCACTGTTTGGGTACTTCTACATTGTTCATCTCAAATACTGTTTCACCGCTCGGGTTACGAATTACCGAAGTGCGATAATCATATTCAAACATGTCAAAAACATTCACGTCATCCCGGGTAAAGCGACGTGAAAATTGCAAGCCGCTTTTTGCGGATGCCTTGGTTTTGGTAGCCATAACTAAAAAATTTCTCGGGTTAAGTAAATGTGAACCGTGATGACGAAAATATTTTTAAGTATCTGTAATTCATAGCCTGAAATATGCACATTCTGTGGATAAGAGTATGTTGAAATCCGCCAAGGCAGGCCTGTATTGCATCTTGTCTTTTTTTCACAGGCCAGGCAAATTATTAGAGTAATTTTTTTTGGAAATATTGTGCCGGCTTACTAAAAAATAATTGGCAAAAGTAAACTTGTATAAAACCCAAAACAGGCAAGGGTTTTTACGATTGAAACGGCTGAAAGTATTGATTTTACAGGTGTTTCAGAATCTCCATGACCTGAAAGGCTTACCAGATTGGCTTTTCATAAAACCATGTATGTTAAAATAATGTGAAGTGGATTACAAGGTCATATTTTCGTTTGTGCCAGACGTAAGCAATCAGTCCCCATATACAAGAATTGAAATAAAAGAATGAAGGTTTAGTTGAACAACCTGAAACCCGGTTCTCTTCGTTTATATTAATACAGGTTATTGCCTGGTAAAAGAGATTCTATCTATCTGACTTTCAAGTGGGCAATGCCGAAAGTTTTTTGCATTTTTGCAAGTAACAACCTTTACCGGATGAAGTCAACGATATACAATACACTGGCAGATAAAAAAAAACAGGGCAATAAATCTTTTGCAGTCCTTATTGATCCGGATAAGGTGAATAAATCATTATTGGATGAGATAATAGAACTATCTGTAGCAGCCAAAGTGGATTATTTGTTAGTGGGAGGCAGCCTCGTTATTTCCAATCACCTCGATGAATGTGTACAGCATATCAAACAGAACTGCGATATACCTGTCATTCTTTTTCCCGGAAGCCCTACACAGGTAAGCAAGTATGCAGATGCTTTATTATACCTTTCTTTAATATCCGGCAGAAACCCTGAACTATTAATTGGACAGCATGTAGTGTCTGCACCGTTTGTAAAACAAAGCGGATTGGAAATAATGCCAACAGGTTACATCGTTGTAGATGGTGGTGCACCAACAACAGTTTCATATATCAGCAATGCATCACCAGTGCCCGCAGATAAGAATGAAATAGCCATGTGTACGGCGATGGCCGGTGAAATGCTGGGTATGAAATTAATTTATATGGACAGCGGCAGCGGGGCTAAAAGACCCATAACTGAAAGCATGATAAAAGCTGTGGCCGACCAGATAGAAGTTCCGCTGATCGTTGGCGGCGGAATTTTACTTCCTGAAAAAGCATACCTGAACTGTAAAGCCGGTGCTGATGTGATCGTTGTGGGCAATGCTATTGAAAAAGATGCGTCACTGATAAAAGAAATGAGTGATGCTGTGCATAGTGTGCCGGTAAAGGCCTAACGTAACTCCTCCACCTTAACCCTCGTTGGAGTTCCTGTTCCAGCAATTATACTTTTCGAACTCAAGGCAATTGCCTTTATTATCATCGTCATATTAGCCAGGTCAAGTGTTGAAACTTCATCACTCACTTTATGATAATGAGGTTCATTCTCCATCTTAGCAGTAGAAATAGTATGAGCAGGCACCCCCAGCCTTGCCAATGTTGCATTATCCGAACGATAAAACAATTGTTGTGTTGGGTATGGATCAGGATAAAAAGTAAAAGCTGTTCCTTCCAGGTCTTTTTTTAATATCTCTCCCATGTCTGTTTTCTCATAGCCTGTTATATAAGCAGAATTCTTCCCCCATTTGCTTTCCGTCCCGATCATTTCAATATTGAACATGGCCATTACTTTAGCAGGATCGAACTGCCTGGAAAAATATTGTGAACCAAAACCTCCTACTTCTTCAGCTGTAAATGCTGCAAACACAATGGTCCTTTCATTATTATTTAGCTGTTTGAAATATTTTGCCAACATGATGACGGCTGTTGTTCCTGCCGCATCATCATTAGCACCATTGTAAATGGAATCACCATTCACAGGCTTACCCACACCGATATGATCATAATGCCCGGAGAAAACTACATACTCATCTTTCTTACTCTTACCGGGAAGTATCCCAACAACATTGGCCAGCTTTTGCTCGGTTATTTCATGTGTTGACTTTACCTCATAGTTCACCGGCTCTTTATCTGCTAAAACAAATATCACACTGGTATTTGTTTTGAACATAGAGTTTTTGAAACGGGAAAGGTTTCCAAAATTTCCGGCAAAACTTTTGTCTACCAACACCAGCAAATTATTATTTGTCTGTATGAATTTTCGTGCCGAGGTATTCAGGCTTTCTCCAGCTTTGATAAAGGCCTTCTGGTAACGGGTAGTTTGGTTTATCACCAGTTCCGGCTGACAGGTAATTACTATAACATTCTTTACATCTACAGGCACTTCATCAAAACTGGCTGTAGTGGAAATATGTTTAGCACGGATCATGGAAAAATCCTGTCGGAAAGACGAACTGTTATTCCATGTTTGCAAACCAGCAGTTTTAAATTCTGCGGCAATAAAATCGGCAGCTTTATCAATCTCTGGAGAAAATGTTTTTCTGCCCCGCATATCATCCGCTGCCAAAACTTTTTCAATACGTTCTACTTCTTTTACATTGATGATGTCATCGATCATCGTTTCCGGCGATGAGGATTGTGTGGTTTTACCGGCATTACTGCAGGATTGAAAGAAAAAAAACGAGGTTGTTAATAAGAACAACCCCGTTACAACTATTTTTTTCATTTTTGAATATTAATTTCTCTAAGTAAAAACAACATCATTTTATTATAAACTCATCATCTCTTTAAACTTCACAGTCTGCCTTCTGCTTACTTCAATTTTTTCGCCTCCTTTTAATTCAAGCAGCAAACCACCATTGAAGTAAGGTTCTATCTTATCAATCATCCGCAGGTTCACAATATGTTTACGGTTGGCACGGAAAAACATTTTCTCATCTAATCTTTCTTCCAGAGCATTCAATGATTTTAAAATAAGAGGTTTGTTGGTACCAAAGAAAACTTTAGCATAGTTACCTACACTTTCAAACAACCTGATGTCACCTAATTTTACAAACCAGCACCTTTCTCCATCTTTTACAAAAACCTGGTCTTGCTCCGAAAGCAGGCTATTGTTTACAAATTCTGTTTCTGACTTATGCTCTCTTGCTTCAGTATTATGCAATTTTTGAATAGCATCTGCCAGTCTTTTTGGCTCTACCGGTTTTAAAAGATAATCCAGTGCATTTACTTCAAATGCTTTTAAAGCAAACTCATCGTAAGCTGTTGTAAAGATCACCTGCGGGGATTTTTCTAATTGAGATAACATCTCAAAACCTGTTTTACCCGGCATTTGTATATCTAAAAAGATAAGGTCGGGTTGCTGGCTTTCTATTTTAGCAATACCTTCTTCTGCATTGGCAGCCTCATCCACTATTTCTACTTCAGGAAAATCCTGTAATAATTTTTTAAGTTCTGTACGGGCAAGTCGTTCGTCATCAATTATTATTGCTTTCATTTTTGAGAGTTTCTGGTTTGTATTAATTAGTACATTTTTTATTCCACTATAACAGGTATCAGCAATTTCGCTTCTACCATCGAACCATTTATTTGTTTTATTTCAAAAGTTGCTTTGTTCCCATATAGTAAATTAAGCCTGTTGGTGGTACTGGAA
Source organism: uncultured Chitinophaga sp. (assembly GCA_964453625.1). Classification (GTDB taxonomy): domain Bacteria; phylum Bacteroidota; class Bacteroidia; order Chitinophagales; family Chitinophagaceae; genus JJ008. The sequence goes on along the minus strand of CAYVSH010000152.1, from coordinate 787 downwards.
AGGCCAAATCCTTCTTCGTTAATCTCACTATTCAATTTGCCTGTATTCTGCACCACCAGTTCATGATGATTGCCTTTAAATTCAGAGATCACTTTTACAAGTCCCCCATTTATCTGTTTGCTGATACCATGCTTAATTGCATTTTCAACCAATGTTTGCAGCATCATTGGTGGTACCGGCTGATCCAATGTATCTTCATCTACCTGGTACTCTATTTTCAAGCGGTCTTCAAACCGCATATTTTCCAAGGCGAGGTAATCTTTTACAATAGAAAGTTCTTTTTCAAAAGGAACTGTTTCCATTTTTTCAGATTGCATACTACTTCGCAGGATATTACTCAGTTCGGTGATCGCCTTTCTTGCTCTTGTAGGATTTTCATCCACCAATGCCCGGATACTATTCAGTGAATTAAAAATAAAATGAGGATTGATGTGTGCTTTAATAGTTTTTAATTCTAACTCCTTTACCAAGCCCTCTAATTGTAATGTATCAAGTTGTTGTTTCCTGCTTTTAGAAATATAATGATACATGAAGTAAATAGCATTCCAGATAAAGTAATAAACAAAGAAGGGAAATGCTCCGCTGAAAACAAGCAAGGTCAACTTACCCATGTAATCCTTTTCCCTTTTATTCAGCAAATTTTGATTGAGTCTTATTTGGATATCGAAAAAAGAACCAATAACAGCAAATAACACAGTAATCAAAATGAACTGGATCAGTTGCCTTTCCAGTCTTTTTTGAAGCAGGTTCAAATTGATGATGACCATCCGCATCAGGTGCGTTAGCA
>CAYVSH010000151.1:0-7019 GCA_964453625.1 uncultured Chitinophaga sp. | reverse complement strand
CATATTGGTCTGATTTATTTTCAGCCTTGCTCAAACTATCCATGACAAGGATATAGCCCTTATATGGTTTCTCTTTTACACCTAACTCAGTAATGGAATCACCAAAAAAAATAACCTTGGTTTTCTTTTGCGGAGCAAAAGCACAAGAAAGAAATAAAATGGTTGAAACAAACAGAAGCTTCTTCATGTTGACAAATTAAACATCAAAAGAAAATATCATGAAACTGATGACAAATATAAAAAACAGGTTGCCCCAATTAACTAATTAACAAATTAACTATTTAACCAATCACTCCACATCCACCTGCTTGGGAATTACAGAACCCTCACTTGCTTCTGGCAAAAATTTTCTTTCTTTTATCAGGTAACCATTCCCTTTCTCACAAAAATGTACTTTCAGGTTCTCGAGGCTGATGGGATTGCCATCTGGTATATCAGCAATATTCGAATGTAGTATTTCATGGCCATCAATGATCACAACTAACCCGCTACCAATACCTTCCATTTTATTTCCTTCTGTTATCAGCATACCGGTATCTTCTCCAAGGCCGATACCAATACAACCCGGATTAGCGGCCACAGCCTGCGCCAGCCTTCCAAACCTTCCTCTCTTTTCAAAATGCGAATCAATGATAACATTATTCAAAAACCCAAGCCCGGTTGTGATCTTTACTTCTCCCTTCAAATGTGCTCTAGCTGCATTTCCTTCATAGATCATCGTATTACTCATGGCCATAGCTCCGGCTGAAGTACCTGCAATTACAAAATTTTCTTCCTTGTATCTTTTTTTAAGAATTGATAAAAATTCTGTACCGCCATCTGTAGCACTTAAACGTAACTGATTCCCGCCACTAAACATCACCGCATTGCAGTGACGGATACGTTCAATGTATTCCTCATTCATCGCATCCTGCCGGGTGCGGATATGCAACAGACCAATATTGGTACACCCAATTTTCCCAAAAGCATTCAGGTAATTCTCCCCTACTTCATACGGAATCATGGAAGCTGTTGTAATTACTTCAATTCTTGCATCAATGCCGCCGGCTTCTTCCACCACCCGGCGAAGAATGCCCAACTCAAAAAAATTAAGATTATTGCGGTGAAAGCCGTCTACTTCAAGTTCAGTGCCTTTATGTTCAGCTCCGCCGATTGCAATCAGTTTTCCCTTAGGATTACTCATTCATGAGGGTTTGATAAAGAACAAATGTAATAGAAAATTAACTTACTGGTATTATCCAAAACTTCGTTTGTGAATATCCCGTAAAAGACGGGACAAGTTGTGGAAAATATGGTTGCCAGCAGCAGTTCCCTGTGCATCGTCTGTTGCGTCGCACACTTGTACTGTAGGAATTCTATTCGGCAATTTGCAGCAACCCGATATTTATCGGGAATTTTGTAATTCTATTCAGCTTTCACAATTTCAATAATATTCCTATCACCATTGCGATCCCCTAGAAAAATAAAGTATACAATTACTCCACCCACTGCGATCAAACTACCCCACAAAGCAAACCAACCGGTAGAAATAAAAAGAAAAATCCAGATGCCTATAGAAATAATCACCGGAATAGGGAAAAGCCACATTTTGAATGGCAAGTCTTTTGTCCCCAATTTTTTTCTTAATAAAGAAACACCAACGCCCTGTGCTATAAATTGTACCACTATCCGCATGGCAAGAATTGAGCTTATTACATCACTCAACCGCATAAACAAGCTGAAGATAAAACCGATTCCACATAAAACAATCAGTGAAATATGAGGAAAATTTTTAGTAGGATGCAGCCTGGCAAACTGTTTAAAAAAGTTCCCATCAACCGCAGCTGCATAAGGCACCCTTGAATAGCCCAATACCACAGCAAATAATGATGAAAACGCAATGCAAAGAATCAGCACAGTAATGATCACCCCTGCCTGATGCCCGTAAATAATTTCCATAAATGAACTTACCAGGTATTTATCATCAGCATTTACTGCTTTCCAGGAAATCACACTCATTACACTAAGGTTCATCAGCAGGTAAAGAGTGGTTATCCCAAATATGGATATGAAAATACTTCTTGGAATATTTTTCTCCGGTTTTAGTATTTCACCACCAAGGTGGCAAACATTATAATAACCTAAATAAGCATAGACTGTTTTCACAGATGCATTGCCAATAGCTGCCCAGAATGCCAACGTAAAAAATGAATCGGTTTCGGTTGGTAAAATTTTGACGGTATGCTGCTGGTTCATCAATCCGCTGCTGATGATCCAAATGATAGTAAGCACAACAATACTTCCCATTACCACAGATATTTTTCCGATAGTTTCAATCTTTCTATAGAGTAAGATGAAAACCAGAATAACCAATCCGCCAGAAACCATTTTCTGCTGCCAAAACTCCAGTGGTACTAAATATGTAAGATACTGAGCAAAGCCAATGGAAGCAGATGCTACTACCAAAGGAGCTTGTATAGAAGTTTGCCACACAAATAAAAAACTCATCAGTTTCCCCCCTTTTTCTCCAAACGCAATACGATGAAAGTTATACGTACCACCTGCCAAAGGATACTTTGCGCCAAGTTCACTCCATGTCATCGCATCAACCAAAGAAGTGAAAGCACCAAAAATCCATGCCCAGATAAAAAGACCATTATCAAATCTTGCCACCACAAATGGCATGACTACAAACGGCCCAATGCCCACCATATCTATCATGTTGATAGAAGTAGCCTGCAGCAGATTTATTTTTCGGTTAGTTTGGAGTGTGGACATGTGGTATTATGAACAAACTGTAATTTATATAGCTTTTACCATTCTATCCTTAAGCAATAAATATTAGTGCTTACGAGATAAGAAAAATTATCCTTTTATAAACGCTTTAATCCCATCGACCAGCACATCTAAATTCTTTGTTGTTGTATACACATTCGGAGTAATCCTTACACCCACAATATTCTCCCAGTTGATGGCAACGGTATGTACTTTATAATTGTTGAGCAAGAATGAATCAAGATCATTTGGTTTCTTTCCTTCAATACCCACATTACCGATAGCACAACCCCATTTTGGATGCATGGATGTATTCAGTTTTACACCCGGCAGATCTTTTACTTTTTCCATCCAATAGTTCTTCAGGTAATGCAGTCTTTTTTCTTTTCGTTCGATGCCGATCATTTCATGAAACTCGATGGCTTTGCCAATAGCCTGTTCAATATAAAATGGTCTTGTACCAAGATTTTCAAATTTCCGTATATCATCCTTCAATGGATTTTCACTGGTAGCAAATAATGGATACAGGTTTTTTATTTTTTCCTTTTTCACATATAAAAGTCCGGTGCCAATGGGAGCATATAACCATTTATGCAAACTGGCTGCATAATAGTCGCAATCAAGATCAGGAATTTTAAAATTGAAATGGGCAAAACTGTGTGCACCATCCACTATCACTTCTATTCCTCTTTTATGTGCTTCCTGTGCAATCTTTTTTACCGGAAGTATCTGCCCGTTCCAGTTAATGACATGTGTAATATGAACGACTTTTGTTTTGGCCGTAAAGGCGGTTACAAATTGCCTCACCAGATAATCTTCATCTTCGCTTGGCAATTCAAGATTGATCCATTTAACTTTTATCCCATCCCGTATTTCCCGCTGCTTATATGCATTGACCATATTGGGATAGTCCTGTAATGATGCCACTACCTCATCACCAGCTTTCAGTTGTAAGCCAAAGATTACAGTTTCCAAACCTTCGGATGAGTTACGGTTAATAGCAATTTCTTCATGAGAACAACCAGCAACATTTGCAAGGTTTTTTCTCAATGGTTCCCTACCCTGGTCAAGTATACGCCACATATAATAACTTGGGGCTTCATTCGAATAGTCATAATATCGCTTCATTGCATCCTGCACTGTTTTGGGAGCAGGAGAAACACCGCCATTGTTCAGATTTATTAACGATGGAGAAACGGTAAATGATTGTTGTATATAATACCAGAATTCTTCTTCGGTTGCCAAATCAGAAGGAGAGATATCTTTCGCTTCTTTCAAAACAGATTCAAGGTTGCGGCTCCATGCTGGTTGAGTGAGAGACGAAAGAAAAGCTGTGGCAGAGAATATTCCTGCTCTTTTTAAGAATCGTCGACGATTTGTTGCAGACATGGCCGATTATTTAAGTTCCTAAATGTACTGAAAAGGAATGCGCAAAGACTATAAGAATACTTGAAATTGCTCAGTAGAATTCTGACAGTTGAAGTGTGCGACGCAACGAAAGCTGATAGTAGTACCAAAGTTGGCTACAAAAAATAAAAAAACTAACTTCCAGACCTAATAAAACATTGTATGAAAATATTAGAAATAAAAGTGCTGAAAGGACCGAATTACTGGAGTGTACGCCGTACCAAACTCATCCAGATGAAACTGGACCTGGAGGACCTGGAACAACGTCCGACGAACCTGATCCCGGGTTTTAGAGAAAGACTGGAAAAAATGTTTCCGACAATGATCGAACATCGTTGCAGCGAAGCTGTTCGTGGCGGATTTTTTATGAGAGTGGATGAAGGCACCTGGATGGGGCATGTTATTGAACATATAGCACTGGAAATACAAACCCTTGCCGGAATGGACACCGGATTTGGACGTACAAGAACTCCTGAAGGAGAAAAAGAAGGTATTTACTATGTTGTATTCAGCTATATGGAAGAAGATGCTGGTGTTTATGCCGCCAAAGCTGCAGTTCGTATTGCTGAAGCATTGATAGAAGGAACGGAATACGACCTGGAAGCAGATATACAGGAGATGAGGGAAATAAGAGAAGACACAAGGCTTGGTCCTTCTACAGGTTGTATTGTTGAAGAGGCTGCAAAAAGAGGTATACCCTATATACGACTAAATAAACAAAGCCTTGTGCAATTAGGTTACGGTGTAAATCAAAAAAGAATAAGGGCAACGATTGCTTCCACTACTTCAAATATTGCTGTAGATATAGCCTGCGATAAAGAGGAAACAAAAATGCTTTTAGAAGCTGCGGAAATTCCGGTGCCGAGAGGAACAGTAGTTCGTACTGAAGCAGGACTGGATGAAGCGATAGAAAAATTTGGTTACCCATTGGTGATAAAACCGATTGATGGCAATCATGGAAAAGGGAACACTACCAATATTATTAATAAAGAACAGGCATTGAAAGCTTTTGCAGCAGCAAAAGAATACAGTCGCAGTGTGATCGTTGAACGATTTATCACCGGTTTCGATTTCCGTTGCCTTGTTATCAACAATAAATTTATTTGTGCAGCATTAAGAACACCTGCCTCTGTTGTGGGTGATGGCGAACACAATATTCAATGGCTGATAGATGAAACGAATAAAGATCCACGCCGTGGATTTGGTCATGAAAAAGTGCTGACACAAATCACTATTGACCAGTTTACACAAAAAATGCTGGATGATATTGGTTATACTTTAGAAACTGTTCCAGCGAAAGATGAAAGAGTAATGCTGAAACCAACAGCCAATCTTTCTACCGGTGGCACATCGACAGATGTAACAGATGAAGTGCATCCAGCCAATATCTTTATGTTTGAAAGGATCGCAAAGATCATCGGTCTTGATATATGCGGTATTGATGTAATGGTTTCTGATCTTAGAAAACCAATAGCCGAAAATGGCGGAGCAATCTTAGAAGTAAATGCAGCTCCGGGATTCCGCATGCATATTGACCCTTCAGAAGGATTGCCAAGAAATGTGGCCGAACCAGTTGTTGATATGTTATTTCCAAAGGGAAGTGTGGGAAGAATACCCATCATTGCCATAACAGGAACAAATGGCAAAACAACAACCACAAGGTTGACGGCTCATATTGCCAAGAGTGCCAATAAAAAAGTTGGTTATACTACATCTGACGGGGTGTATATACAAAATCAATTGATGATGAAGGGCGACTGCACCGGTCCAATTTCTTCCACTTTTGTTTTAAAAGACCCTACTGTTGATTTTGCTGTGCTGGAATGTGCAAGAGGCGGTATATTAAAAGCAGGGCTTGCATTTCAAAATTGCGAAGTTGCAGTTGTAACAAACGTTGCAGCCGACCATATGGGACTTGGCGGCATTCACACCATTGAAGCTATGGCTAAAGTGAAACAGGTTGTTCCCGAAACTGTTTTTCCGCATGGCTATGCAGTATTAAATGCTGATGACGACCTGGTATATAAAATGAAAAACGACCTGAAATGCAATATTGCTCTGTTTAGCATGGATGAGAATAACCCGAGAATAAAAGAACATGCAAAAAATAACGGGTTAGCCTGTGTGTATGAGAATGGTTATGTAACTATTATGAAGGGAAGTTGGAAAATCAGGGTATTGCCAGCAAGAGATATTCCACTTACGTATGAAGGGAAAGCCTTGCATAATATCAATAACTGTTTACCAGCTGTCCTTTCCACTTATTTGTTCAGAGATATAACAATAGAAGATATAAGAACCGGTTTGCAAACTTTTATACCAAGCGAAAGCCTGACACCGGGACGTTTAAATTTTTTCAACTTTAAACGATTTACCATATTGGCTGATTTTGCACATAACCCGCATGGACTTCAATTGCTCTGCGACTTCGTAAGTAGACTTGATTATCCTGCCAAAATTGGTGTAATAAGCGGAACCGGTGACAGAAGGGATGAAGATATCAGGGAATTAGGTTCTATTTCAGCTAAGTATTTTGATGAGATTATTATAAGGTGCGATAAAAACCTTCGTGGAAGAACAGCCGATGAGATAATTGGGCTTCTTAAAGAAGGTATAGACAGTGTAAATCCTGATATACCCACGATGATCATTCCAAATGAAGATCTTGCTTTGGATCATATTTATGAAAATCCAAAAGAAGGGGCTTTATACACCATTATGTGTGATGTGGTAGCTAGGGCTTTAGATAAGATCAAGGAGTTAAAGCAACGAGAAGAACAGGAACTTAAAAGTACCCCTCAAACTGTATAATTCGTTCAAAAACCATTTGGTGCAAAAGCTGCCAAACCCTATTTTTG
>CAYVSH010000150.1:0-7149 GCA_964453625.1 uncultured Chitinophaga sp. | reverse complement strand
AAGTTTTGCTTCGGTAATAAATGATCTTGTTGTTGGATCAACCGAAGCACCCACTACACTTATAGTAGTATTGAAAGCCGGCTTACCACTTTCAGGAACTTCTACCACTACCTTCTCTCCTTTTTTCACCCTTGATATATAGTTATCCGGAACATTTGTAACAATCTTCAAATTGCTTGTATTTACGATCCTGATACCTGAACCAGGCATTGCAGCACTTTGCGGTGAAAAGAATTCTCCCACTTTAACATTCATTTCATCTATCACACCACTTATACCTGCATATACGTTTGACATATTTGCCTGCTCCTGTGCCAGACGAACCTGTGCTTGTGCAGCATTCAACTGGCTTTGTAACGCATCCACATCTGCTTTGGCATTGATAACCTGTATCTCAGCACCTATATTTTGCTTCCACAAATTCTGATAACGTTCATATACTGTTTGTGCCTGTGCCAGTCTTGCTTTCAATACTCCGGTTTGTTGTTGTGCAGCCACTACTCCCTGTTTTGCAATTGCATCATCCAATTTTAGAATAAGTTGTCCTTTGCTTACACGGCTTCCCAGTTTTACATATACAGCTTTTACTTGTCCGCCTTGTCCGGAAGGAGCTACATAGCCGATACCATCAGCATCTATCTTACCCTGCAATTCAATGTAGTGAGCAAAATCCTGGATACGCAAAGTGTCAACACCAACTAATTTTTTTGCCTGTTGCGCTGCTGCAGGGTCAGCTTTGGCGATATCATCTTCCAGTTTGCGGATGTCAGCATCCAATTCATTCTTTTCTTTCTTTAATTTTTCCAGTTTCACTTTCATGTCGCCTATATCGCCTTTTTTGTCTTTGGCGCCAGCACCACAGGCCACAAGAGTAACAGCGATAGCTGCTGCGAAAGAAAGTTTCAATGCGTTGTTCATATTATTTATTTTATTAGCTGTGTTAATGGTTTTGATCAGTCTAGTTTTCCTGTTGCTTTCATAAAATCCACTTTGGCGATGATGGCATCATACAAAGCAGTGATGTAATTGGTCTGGGCGGTTTTCATATCTGTCTGGGCTGTATTTATCTCCATCTGGGAGCCGGTGCCCATTTCATATTTCTTTTTAGTTTGCTGAAATACTTTTTCAGCCAGTTCCATATTCTTCTTCTGGAAATCCATTGTAGTGATCGCAGATCGGAAATTATTTTTGGCGGTCATTACTTCATTGTCAATAGAAAGTTTCAGTGCCTCAATCTGGTTGTCAATTTTCTTCACTTCCAGTTTGGCTTGTTCTATTTTTGATTTGGTAAAGAATCCATTGAAAATGGGAATGGAAATATTCAGATTAATATTTGAAATAGTAAACCAGTCGCCGCCACCAAAAAAATTCCATTTATCTCTTTGTGCATTTTTTGCATATTGTGCCCCCAGTGTTACTGTTGGTATCTGGCTTAGTTTAAAGCGTCGTACATTGAATTCATTCAGTGTCTTACCGATCTTTGCATACTGGTACTCTTTGCGGTCATCATAGCTGTACACACTTTTTTCAAGAATACCTTCTTTTATCTCTTCATCGGTCAGTTTATCTGTAAGTATCAGTTCGTCCGTAATCGGCATCCCGATCAACATTTTCAATCCATAGTATCCATTGGAAATCGTATTCAGCACCTTACTTTTTTCAGTTTGGAGGTTGGCCAGTTGTACACTCACTTTGTCTACATCAAGTTTTTCTGCAAAACCATTCTCATAAATGATACGGGTATCGTTCAATAACTTTTCAAACAGCGCAATATTGGCATCCAGCAATTCAACCTGAGTTTTGCTTACGACCAGCTGATAGTATATCTTATAAATATTTGCCTTGATCATTTCTTCTGTTACTTCAGCATTCTTTTTTCTGAATTCAACAGCTGTGCTTCTTGCCATCAATCCAACGAAAACCTGGCCATCAAAAAGTATTTGTTGCAGACTTATTGCAGCTGTGGCACTGAACTTTGTACCAAACTGTGCTGCAATGAATCCAAAATTATCCGGCTTCACTATTGGCTGGCCATTACCATCTCTCACACCTTCATCTATCAGCACCTGGTAGGTAGCCGGTGAAATGAAGTTGGGCAGCACCTGTGTCGCCACATTAGGATTATAGGTTGTACCGAGGCTTGCATTAATATGCGGATATGCATTGGATGTAAACTCACGGTTTTGCTGCACCTGCAGTTGTATATCCACCAATGCATTCTTTACATTCACATTATTCTTCTTTGCATACTCTATGGCCTGCTGAATGGTGAATACATGTTTTGTTTTTCTTGTTGTGTCTGCCTGGGCCAAAGCCATCACCGGTATTAAGAAGAAACCTGCTACCAGTACCCATCTGTTATTTCTTACTTTCATCATACGAAAGGTTTTTTTGTCGTTGTTCTTTATATTTCTGGATCAGTTTATGTCCTTTGATTGTGGCCAACCCGTACGTAAAGTTCTCAATGATCAATTCTGATGTTTTAGCCAGGTTATATTTTCCCGGCGAGAATACTGATACGTTAAAGGGGATCATCATAGATTCAATGCGGTACTTTGACATCACATCCACATTAATATCGGGCCGGTACAGTTCATCCTTTATACCCCATTCGATATTTTCAGTAATAACCTTCAGCAGGAATTTGTCTTTGTGGTCTCTGAACCGCTGATAGGCTTTGTGGTGGAATTTTTCGAGATCATACAACAGCATGGGATTCATATTGCTGAATTCCTCCATGATCCGTTCCATCATATTAAATATCTCATGAATGGCGTTAGTGGCTTCCTTTTTACAGCCAAGGCAATCTTCCTGTATTTCATTAATATGCCCGTCCACCACTGCTTCCACCAGTTCATCCTTATCAGCAAAGTATTGATACAATGTTTTTTTAGACATGCCCAAGTTATTGGCAATATCATCCATTGAAACCGAGCGGATACCAAATTGCATAAACAACTCTTCCGCCTTTACTAATATTCTCTCTTTCGTCTCCATAATTCAAAATCAGGGGGCAAAACTATGGAAACTTTAATCGTAACCAAAGTTTCCATCCTTATTTTTTGACCGTTCATCGAAATTCTACCGGTAAAGCAGCCATAAATTTTGACCTACCTTAGCTTATTATACAGCTTATGAGTAAAACCATAAAACCACAACCGAAGAGTACTGTTAAGCAGATTCTCCGTTTTTTTGTACAGGGATTGATCATTCTTGCGCCAATTGGAATTACAGGGTATGTGCTGTATTGGTTGTTTGACCTGGTGGATGGAATTCTCCGGCCCTATGTCAATATTCCGGGTCTTGGGTTTGTCATTATCATCCTTTTTGTTATCCTGGTTGGCTGGATCAGTTCCACTTTCCTGATGGGAAGTTTTATCAACTTTTTTGACCAGTGGATGGAACGTACGCCGGGTATCAAGTTCATATATACTTCTACCAAAGATTTTTTTGAAGCGTTTGCCGGTGATAAAAGAAAATTCAACAAGGCAGTTTTAGCCAATGTTTTTTCTGAAGATGTCTGGATAATAGGTTTCCTTACGGATGAAGAAATGCAGAAGTTTGATATGGGAGCTGATAAAGTGGCCGTTTATGTACCACAGGCATACAATTTTGCAGGCCAGTTATATATATTACCTAAAGACAGGGTTAAAAAAATTGAACATATTACTGCAGGTGAGTCTATGAAATATGCCGTGACGGGTGGTGTAGTGGATCTTGATGCCGAAAGAATAGAAGAATCAATAAAAGAGAAATGAAAAAGTTTTTTCTATTATTCGTTTTGTCATTGACCGCACAACAATGTTTTTGCTGGGGCTTCTATGGTCACCGGAAAATAAATCATCATGCAGTTTTTCTTTTACCACCTGAAATGATGGTCCTGTACAAGCCACAGATTGATTTTTTATCTGAACATTCTGTTGACCCTGATAAAAGAAGGTATGCCATTCCTGAAGAAGGTCCAAGACATTATATAGATATTGATCATTACGGTACATATCCATACGAAGCTTTGCCAAGAAAGTGGGAAGATGCTGTTGCCAAATATTCTGAAGACACATTAAATAGATATGGGATTGTACCATGGTGGTTACAAACAATGCTTGGCAGGCTTACTGCTGCATTCAGGGAAAAAAACCAGGCTAAGATCCTAAAGTATTCCGCTGAGATCGGTCATTATATTGCCGACTCACATGTACCGCTTCATGCCAGTTCAAATCATAACGGCCAATATACAGATCAGAAAGGCATCCATGGGTTTTGGGAAAGCCGGATACCTGAGTTACTGGCAGAAAAAGAATGGGATTTTTTTATCGGTAAAGCAGAATACATAAAAAATCCAGCTGAATTTATTTGGACCAGGGTTTTGGAAAGTGCGGCAGCCGCTGATACTGTCCTGAAGTTTGAAAAGGAACTGACAAATCAATTTCCCGGTGACCAGAAATATTCATTTGAAGACCGCAATGGGATCACCATACGCCAATACTCAACTGCTTTTACAAAAGCCTATGACAGAATGATGAAAGGAATGGTAGAAAGAAGAATGCGGCAGTCCATTTATGCAGTAGCCTCTTTCTGGTACACAGCCTGGGTAAATGCAGGACAGCCAGACCTTAAATCACTTTCTAATAAGGAGTTCTCCTCTGAGTATATGAAAGTATTTGAAAAGCTCAAGAACTCCTGGAAAAATGCGAGTATTAAAGGCAGAGAACATGAGTAAAACAACTTAATTCACAGGTTACAGATGTTTTATGACCGGGTAAAAACCTTTTCCTTGCTACTTTTTTATAATTTTAGCGTCTCAAAAAATTCAGCAAAAACATCTTTATGAGAAAACTTTTACCCGTTCTTTTCCTGTTAACGGCTACCCTTTCTGTATCTGCACAGCACAAGATATATGACCTGATGGATAGAACTGATATAACTATTAATGAGGCGGAAACAATTGCCAACCGGTACTTTGATAGTGCAGGAACCGGTCGGGGTTCAGGTTATAAGCAATTTCAGCGCTGGTTGTATGAACGAAAATTTCATACTGATGAAAATGGGTATTTTATATCACCACAAACAGAGTGGAATAATTACTTGCAAAGCAGAAATTCATTAATTGCCAACAGGATTGAAGCAGGGAACTGGACAGAGCTTGGACCATTGACCTGGAACCGTACTTCAAGCTGGAATCCGGGTACAGGCAGAATTTCAGCTATGGCCATTCATCCTTCCAATGAATCTATCATTTATGTGGGATCTCCGGGTGGCGGTTTATGGAAGTCCGTGAATGCAGGTGCTACCTGGACACCGCTTACAGATAATAATTCATTGTGGATGTCAATTTTTGCTATTACTATTGATCCGGTAAACCAGAATATTATCTATGTAGGTACCAGTAATGGCATTTTACTAAAGTCAACCAATGGAGGTGTATCATTTACTTCAACCGGTGCCGGGCCATCCGGAACGATCCGTAAAATACTGATTCATCCAACTATCCCTGATATCGTTTTTGCCTGTTCTTCCTCGGGTATTCACAGATCTACCAATGGAGGTACATCATGGACACTGGTATCGTCAGGCAGTAAAGAGGATATAGAATTCAAACCGGATGATGTAAATATCATGTATGCTTCGGGAAATGATGTAGTACGGTCAACCAATAATGGTGTTAGCTGGACAAGTGTCGGATCAGCACAAGGGATCACCAACTCTGGCCGAACATTGGTTTCTGTATCTGCAGCCAACCCAAACTATGTTTATGCGGTACAGGCCAGTGGTAGCATATTTGGAAGAATGTATAAATCAACTGATGCCGGATTAACATTTACTACCACTGTAGTTGGAAGCCCTGCAAGCGGCACCAATTATTTTGGCTATGAAACTAATGGTACTGGAACTACCGGGCAGGCCACATATGATATGGCCATGGATGTTTCTCCAACCAATGCTGCCGAAGTATATATTGCCGGTATCATTTGCTGGAAGTCAACTGATGAGGCGAATTCATTTACTGCAATTACAGCCTGGTCTCTTCCAAATAGTATTGGTTATAATCATGCTGATGTACATGGCCTGTTCTGGATAAACAGTACTTTATATTCTATTTCTGATGGTGGCATCTTTAAAAGTGTAGACCAGGGTGATAACTGGACCGATCTTTCTGCCGGACTGGGAATACGACAGTTTTACAGAATGGCGAACTCTCAAACAAATGCAAATGTGATTACGGGAGGTGCACAGGATAATGGAAGTGCAACAAGGCAAGCATCCGGTAATTGGGTAGATTGGTTAGGTGCAGATGGTATGGAGGGTTTGGTTAGTCCTACCAATCATCTAAGGATATGGGGTACCAGCCAGAATGGTTCAATTTACAGATCTACAAATGGCGGCAACTCCTATAGCAATTTACCAAGACCTTCGAACGGGCAATGGGTAACACCGATTGCCATTCATCCTACTGATGAAACTATTTTGTATGGTGGCTGGACAGGTGTTTATAAATCTACTAACAGTGGTTCAAGCTGGACCAATATTTCTTCTGGAACAATCACTGTTACATTAGCAGACCTGGCTATTGCACCTTCCGATCCTAATGTTATTTATGCTTCCACCGGTTCTACATTATATGTAACTACCAATGACGGTGCAACATGGGCTACAAGATCAGCACCATCAACTATAAATGACATTGCAGTTGATCCAACCAATCCGTCTAAAATATGGATTGCCTGTAACAGTACAACTAACAGGGTGATGGTTTCAACTGATGGCGGTGTAACGTTTACAAATATTTCTTCCAACCTACCCTCTATAGTGGCCAGAACAGTTGTAACGGATGATAATACTCCAAGAGGAATTTATGTTGGAATGAATATTGGTGTTTATTACCAGCAGGAAGGTGCCGGCACATGGACAGATTTTTCAGACAACTTGCCCAAGGTTGCTATTAATGAACTTGAAATTCAAAAAGCGTCACAAAAGATAAGAGTGGCTACCTATGGTCGTGGTATATGGGAAAGCCCATTAGCAGCAGCACCTCCACCACAAGGGTTTAGCTTTAATTCACCATCGCCTGTAAGTGCAACTTGTCCAGCACCATCTGTAATGTCCGTTACTTTGGGAACTTCTTCAATTGGCGGTTTTTCAAACCCAATA
>CAYVSH010000149.1:6671-7156 GCA_964453625.1 uncultured Chitinophaga sp. | reverse complement strand
AGTCAATCGGAACATCGCCATTGGCATCGTCAGGAGGAATACTGAAACGGGTGCCGGCTACAACATATTCTGTATTTTCTGTAACAAAAGCTGAAGAGTGGTTTCCTGCACTGTTAGGTATTTCAATGATCTCAGCCGTGCGGAATGTTTTCAAGTCAATTCTGGCAATACGGGGAGTGTTGTTTCCATTGATAAACACCCAACGTCCATCCACTTCGCCATTTGTTTGTGATAGTTCAGGGTGATGGGCATCATCCCATGGTACAAAACCATGTGAAGTATTCAACATAGGCTTTGTTTCTTCGCTAAAGCCCCATCCTTTTTCAGGGTCGGTAGAAAAGACCGGGATCACTCTTAATAATCTGCCGGATGGCAATCCATAAACAGACATCTGTCCACTGAATCCACCGGAAACGAAATTGTAGAACTCATCATATTTTCCAGGGGCCACATAGGCTTTAGAAGCATCACCTCCGGCTGCAGAC
>CAYVSH010000149.1:0-6661 GCA_964453625.1 uncultured Chitinophaga sp. | reverse complement strand
ATGTAAACGCAGCAATGAAGAGGTAGTTCAAATTTTTTGGTTGGAAGATTTTCATATATTACTTTTTATATGTTGAGTGAAATTATTTTTCGCCATCATTGCTACGCATAAACTCCAGCAAACTTCTTGCTTCATCTTTTGACACATTCTGATTAGGCATACGTACCAGGCACTGCTCCAAAAGTTTTTGAGCCTCCGGATCGGTTTCCAGCATCATATCTACATTAGTGATCATATTCATGATCCATAATGGTTTGCGGATTTTAGTAACATCTTTCCAGCCTGGGCCTACCAGTTTTTCTTCTGTCAGTTTGTGACAAGACTGGCATTTCAGTTCATATAAATTCTTTCCGCTAGTAACCATCGTTTGATCAAGGGGATTGCCTAATGTGATATCACTTTCTTTTAATTCAGAGCCATGCGTTTCAGGTTGATCTTTGGTGAGTTCTTGTACGTCAATTGGCTTAGCGTCTTTCTTTACACCTTCCTTACAGGAGATTAGAAACAAGATAGCAGCGAAGAGAAGAGCCGATAGAAGTTTAGCGATTTTCATGTTGACTTTTTTAGTTGGTGATTAAAAGACATCAGCGTCTTTTATGGATCAAAAGTATTGGTGGACATTTTTGCAAGCCATGATGATCATCAAATAAATAAATGATATTAATCAGGTGGTTTCCCCGCATGGATAACCATGTTTGCATATGATTTTCTCAAAAACATTTGGCTATGCCCTCAGGGGTGTGTTATATGTTGCGCTGCTAAGTGATGAAAGAGAGAGAATACAGCTTGATGAAATTGCGGAAAAGTTATCAGTACCTCGTCATTTCCTTGGAAATGTGATGAAAAAAATTGTGAAGGCCGGAGTGTTGGGTTCAATGAAAGGTCCTTATGGTGGTTTCTGCATCAATGATCATACAAGGCAGTTGACTTTATTGCGATTGAAAGAAATTACAGGTGAAGTGGAAGATTCTGATGTATGTGTTTTAAGACTAAGGAAATGTAGCCAGGTAAATCCATGTCCGATGCATAACCAGGTAGAGGCATTACGGGAAAGATGGCAACAGTTGCTTGCCTCTACTACTATTGATGATTTGCTAAAGAACAGCCAACCCGATTTTATCAAAAGCATATCGGTTATATAGTTTTTACAGGCTGATTAAAATCATGTTTTATAATAATTCATCCTGCTTTATTTGCTAATAAGTTTTAGTGATTATGTTTTTACATACTTTTCAGATAGATAATAAAATGCGGGTTGCAGATATTGTTGCCAAAGATTACCGTACGGCTGATGTTTTTCGGAAACATGGAATCGGATATTGCTGTGGTGGGAATTGGCCAGTATCTGTGGCCTGTGAAATGCAGGGAGTTAATCCCGAAGTGTTACGGGCAGAGTTGAAAAATGCTATACGTACGAATTTGGTTTCAAACTATGTAGATTTTTCTGATTGCGATACTGATTTTATTATTGATTATTTAATAAATATTCATCATAAGTACTTAAAACGATCTTTAAGTTTAACTCATGAAATGCTGTCTGATTTTGTAACAGATCACAAACGAAAGTTTGATTACCTGGAAGAACTTGAAAATCAGTTTGAAACTCTTATACATGAAATAAATGTTTCTATTCAACAAGAGGAAGATATAGTTTTTCCATATATCCGCCATCTGGCACATGCACATAAACACAATGAGCCTTATGCTGCTCTATTAATTAAAACACTAAGTAAGCCCTTAGACAGCGTGGTATTCAATAGCCATGATATTATATCTGGTGTTATTTTTTCAATTAGAAAGCTAACTAGCAGTTATGCTCCAGCAGAAAAAATGTGTATTAGCCATCGGGTAATTCTCGGCAAATTAAAAGAATTGGACAATGACCTGATGCAGCATTTCTACCTTGAGCAATCAATTCTTTTTCCAAGGGCACTTGCTATGGAAAAAGAATTACTTGCAAACTAGGAATATACTATTCATGAATACACATTACCGGAATGTGTGATTGGAATACCAGCTGTTTTGTACTACTGGGATTAAATAATCCTTGGAGTAACTTGTGTTTCTTAGGAATGGCAATTATGAGGTCAAGATTATTTGTTTCCGCAAATTCATTGATACCATCTTCTACATCCGAATTGTTGATATAATGGTACTGCGGCTTTATATCGTCAAGTAAATTATGGAGCTTAAAGGTTTGCTCTGTAGTATCAGGCTTGAAGTTTTTATTATTCTTATCTACATTAAGAATCAATAGTTCTGCATTAAACTCCTTTACCCAATCTTTAATAAGTTCTATCGGTACAGTGCTTTCTACTTCTCTGAAATCGCATGCAAAACCGATCTTTTGTACACCTTTGCCATATTCTTTTCCCGGCGGGATGGCAATAACCGGCCAGGTAAGGTGCCTGATCGCTGTTAAAGTTGTACTGCCAAATATCAATGATTCGATTCCGCTTTTACCTTTTGCTCCCATTATAACAGCGAAGGGCTTTTCATTCGTACAGATATTTTCCAGTTCATCTACTGTATTGCCCAATCTGCTTTCATAGTGAATGTTTATCTTACCTGAAGTAACATGTTCAAGATTTTTTTTCAGTTTTATCAACTCGGCTTCACTTGCCTTTTGCATTTCTTCAGTCGAAATCAGGGCAATAGGAACTTCAGTATAGGATACTGGTATTTGATAAATATTTACTAATAAGATTTCTGCATTAATAGTAAGTGCCATATCAACGGCATAGTTAGTTGCATTTAGCGCCACTGGTGAAAAATCTGTTGGAACGATTATCGTTTTCATGATCGTTTGTTTTGAAGTCAAAATAAATTAGTTACTCCTGTTTATTGCTGATTCAAATCAGTTAATTGTATGACAGTTAGGTTTCCGGTCTGTTTAATACTGTTGCAAATCATATACCAGAGTGATTTTACTCAAACTGGTAAAAGTTACCTGTTTATAGTTTTGTTTTCAAAATTAGTTTTATGAAAAAAAACATGTCAACTACAGATCGAATTATCCGGTTGTTTGTTGTAGGAGTAATTGCCGGACTTTATTTCACAGGCACAGTAGCCGGACTCCCAGGATATGCCCTGCTTGTTGTTGGTGTTATTTTCTTAATTACAAGTTTATTCGGGTCATGCCCTTTATATTCTTTGTTTGGAATCAGTTCTTGTAAGGTAAAAATGAAAACTGAATAACTATATTTCAGGAAATTGGTTTATAATGTAATGTTATTATACTTTCAGTGTAATTATTTACTTTCATTGCGGTTTAATATCAGGTAATTTATGCTTGACCAGGCACACATGACATCGTTGTTTGAAAATGCAACTGAGGGTATAATTTTGACAAGTGGCAAAGGTACAATTGTAGTGGCCAACCCGGCTGCTGAAAATATGTTTGGATACCCGGCGAATGAATTGGTTGGTGAGGCCATCGAAGTTCTCATACCTGACAAATTCAAGTCTATACATCACCAGCACAGAGAAGGATTTTATAAGAAACCATCCAACAGAACTATGGGACATGGCCGTGACCTGTACGGCCGAAGAAAAGATGGAAGTGATCTTCCTGTAGAAATAAGTTTGAGCCACTACCAAAGGGATGGCGAAACTTTTGTAATCGCTTTTATTGTTGATATTACTGAGAGAAAGAGAATAGAAAGCAGAATGCTGCAGCAAAAGGAAGAGCTTGAAAGGATTACCGGGAAAATAAGGCAACTCAATGCAGAATTGGAGATTAAAGTTGAAGAAAGGACATTGATTCTAAAGGAGGCTTTGCAAAAACTGGAACAATCGCAAGAGGAACTTAGCAGTGCCCTCGATAAAGAACGTCAACTAAATGAAATTAAAAGTCGGTTTGTTTCTATGGCTTCTCATGAATTCAGGACGCCGCTTACAACAGTTTTGTCTTCTGCTTCGCTTATATCAAAATATACTGCTGCTGAAGACCAGGAAAAAAGGGATAAGCATATACAGCGAATAAAAAATTCAGTTAATAATTTGAATGATATACTTGAAGACTTTTTGTCTTTAGGAAAATTAAATGAAGGAAAGGTTGATATAACCTGTGAGAAGGTTGATTTAGGAAAGTTGATTAAGGATACGGTAGAGGAAATGAAACCTATGATGAAAAAAGGCCAATATTTTGAACTAGAATGTATAGGTGACTGCAATGGATTTACAGATAAGAAATTGTTCAGGAATATTATTATTAATCTTGTAAGTAATGCTATTAAATTTTCAGACGAAGGTACCCGGATAGCAATAACTGGCAATGTAAAAGATGGGATAGCAAGTATTTCAGTTTCTGATGAAGGAATTGGAATTTCCAAAAGCGATAAAGAACATCTTTTCTCCAGCTTTTTCCGGGCTACCAATGCTACCAATATACAGGGAACAGGGCTTGGACTGCATATTGTGAAAAGATATGTAGACCTATTGGGTGGAACCGTAAATGTGGAAAGTGAATTACATAAAGGGACTACTGTTAATTTTATAATACCAGTTAAACAAAAAAAACAATGAAATCTGTATTAGTAATAGATGATAACCCGGATATAAGAGAGAATACAGCTGAAATACTTGATCTGGCTGGATACAAGACATTTACTGCTGAAAATGGAAAAAAAGGAGTGGAGATTGCGTTGAAAGAAAAGCCGGATGTAATTGTTTGTGACATCATGATGCCTGAGTTGGATGGATATGGTGTACTACACCTGTTGCGTAAGAATGAAGAAACGGAGAAAATTCCCTTTGTTTTTCTTACTGCAAAAACGGAAAGAAGCGATTTCAGGAAGGGGATGGAAATGGGAGCTGATGATTATATCACAAAGCCTTTTGAAGATATTGAACTGCTGAACGCCATCGAAACAAGGCTGAAGAAAGCAGCAGTACTGGAAACAAAATATGCCCCTTCACAGGAAGGTATCAATGAATTTATTAAAGATGTAAAAAATTCAGGACTGATAAGCCAGTTGTCTGATCAATATGATATTGAGGCCTATTCAAAAAAACAAACACTTTACCAGGAGGCAAAAAGACCGAGGTTTCTTTATTACCTGGTAAAAGGAAAAGTAAAGGGGTTCAAAACTCACGAAGACGGGAAGGAATATATTACTGACTTGTTCAGTAGCGGAGATTTTATCGGGTATCCGGCATTGATCGAAGATAAAAATTACGATGACTCGGCCGTGGTTATGGAAGAGTCAGAAATAATGCAGGTTCCCAAAGAGGATTTTTTACAGATGATATACGGGAACATGGATGTAGCCGCAAAATTTATCAGGATTATTACCCAGAATGTAAAAGAGAAAGAAGAAAGGCTGCTTAATCTTGCCTATAGCTCTTTACGCAAAAGAGTGGCAAAAGCTCTTGTGGATATTCAATCAAAATTCAATGCTGAAAATCCTGATAAACCTCTTGAAATTTCGAGAGAGGATTTTGCTCAGTATGTGGGGACTGCTACAGAATCTCTTATCAGGACGTTAAGTGATTTTAAATCAGAAAAACTTATTGCCATTAAAGAGGGGAAGATATCAATCATTAACTCTGAAAAACTGGTTAACCTTCTTTATTAATGATCTGCATCTCTTGTCAGATCGAAATCATCTGCTGATGTTTTTTTGGATTTACTGGTTGAAATTTCTTTACCATGATTATTTTGCTGAAACAAAGTCCAGTCATCCGTCATGGTGGTTTCCAGCCAAAGGTTTCCGGATTTTCTAAAAACCTGCACTGCTAAGCTAAATTCATCTTTAAATTTTTTTTCAAGATCACTGACTTTCATTCCATTCTCAATTTCAATAGTGCCCGTCTTTATTCCATTTACCCCATCACTTAGCTTTTTGTTGTTGGGTAAGATCATTTTTGCTGAGAAGTCATTACGAACAAAAGATCTGAGATTAAAAAACTCCAACTTGAGGTAAGGAAATATTTCGTTGAATTCTTTTTGTATATCACTGATTAAACGATCGGGAGTTACTTTTAACTTCATAGTTATAGAATTAGTAAACATAAATACTGGTTATTGAAGAGTTTTCATTTGTTTCGCTTCTGGGTATATGAATGATCAATTCTCCATTGATGTATTCTGCATATGCCAATATCGGATCGGCATCATCAGGTAGTTGAAATGACCTTGTCCACTCAGAATAATTATATTCGAACCTGTCAATTTTATATTTCGATTTGATCTTTTCTTTTAAAGCGGATATTGTAATTACTGTGTTTTCAAATCCAATCTGGAATGATTCTCTGTTAAGCCCGGGTGCTGCTATAGTAATGATGTAGTCATTTGCTGTTTCCCCAATATTTGCTAAAGGAATTTTGTGAAGCTGACTACCGGTTGTACCGCCTGGTTCATTAAAACAGTCGGGAGTTGTTTTTTGAACAGGGATGATTTTTGTACTGGCTACTCTTGCATACATAATTCTACATTTATGAAACAAAAGTATAGGAGTATAAACCGCTGGTTAATGATATGGCACAGCAGAATGAATGATTTCTGTCAGCTTCTATTCCAAACGACCAGTTGAATTAGTTACTTTTCATAGAATTCATCAAGATCCCGTCTGTCTTTTTTGGTAGGCCGGCCAATCTTACTGGGCCTTTTACCTGTGTGGAAACTTACCGCCTGGTATTGCAGCCTTTGTATTTCTTC
>CAYVSH010000148.1:0-7684 GCA_964453625.1 uncultured Chitinophaga sp. | reverse complement strand
TTTGGCAACTGGAGGGATGATGTTCGCCAGTTAAAACTGAAAATAACAGATGGCCCGCTGAAAATGTATGATATGAAGGTCTATTTTGACAACGGTTCAGTTCAGGATGTACAATTAAGGAGCCGCTTTAACCAGGGCAGTGAAAGCCGGGTTATAGACCTTGATGGTGGCCTTAGACATCTTACAAAAATTGAATTCTGGTATGAGACAAAAGGCTTTAAAAGAGGCCGGTCAAGGGTGGCTGTTTGGGGTAAAAACTGATATGCCCGTTAATTTTATTAAAAATGCCTCCAATCGGGGGCATTTCTTTTTAGTAAAGGCTTTAATTGGCCGGAATCATGATTACCTTTGTGCCCCTGTTTTATGTCGCAGTTATTGGAAAAAATAGATAAAAGCTCCCTGCCTCGGCACATAGCCATCATCATGGATGGTAATGGCCGATGGGCAAAAGATAAAGGCGAAGACCGGCTGTTTGGTCATTTTCATGGAGTAGAAAGTGTTCGAAATATTGTGGAAGGCAGTGCAGAACTAGGCGTTGAATACCTTACCCTGTACGCTTTCTCCACCGAAAACTGGGACAGGCCAGAGTATGAAGTAGTGGGGCTTATGGAACTATTGGTTAGCACCATTCGCAAAGAAGTAGAAAGCCTGAATAAGAATAATATCCGACTGCATGTAATCGGCGATATGAGTATGTTGCCAGAATATGCCCGGAAAGAATTGGATGAGGCGTTGGAAATAACAAAGAAAAATACAGGGTTGAACCTGATCATGGCCTTGAGCTATAGTGGCAGATGGGAGTTGCTGAATGCTGTAAAAAATATTGCATGGGAAGTAAAACAGGGAAAACTGAATGTGGAAACCATTGACCAGGATACATTACAGCGGTTTCTGTGTACCAGCAGTTTTCCCGACCCGGAACTGATGATACGAACAAGTGGAGAATACAGGATCAGTAATTTCTTGTTGTATCAACTGGCTTATGCGGAATTATATTTTACCAATGTCCGCTGGCCCGATTTCAGAAAGGAAAACTTATATGAAGCCATTATAGATTACCAGGGAAGAGAGAGAAGGTTTGGAAAAACCGGTGAGCAACTTCATGAAAAAGTAGAAAATGGCAGCCATGGCTGAAATAAGGGGTGAATGAACCGGGATTTTGCAGCGATAGTCAGGCAATTTCTTTAACAAACACTTTCGATTTTTACCTTTAATTTGCCGCCGGATCAGGAAAAATGAACACTGTAAACCGCAGTAAATAAACAATTTAAACTCTGAAAAGAGTATTGAAGACCAGAACAAAAAAACATGCAACGAATTTTATCAAGGATTAGTGTAACAATGTTAGCTGCGGTTTTATCCGTATCCACTCTACAAGCTCAGACTCCTGACACAACCAGCCCCACTTCCATAGACCCCAAATTGCTTGAATGGAAAAATGCAAGGGTTCCAAGAGAATATACCATCGCTAATGTAGCAATCACCGGTATCAAGCATCTTGATACATCTATCGTAATGTCCATTGCTAACTTGATACCTGGCGACAAATTCATGCATCCCGGGTCAGATATTTTTAGCAAGTCTATTGCCAATTTGTGGAGACAGAAGTTTTTTTCCAATGTAGAAATATTCGCAACTAAAGTGGATGGTGACAGGGTATGGCTGGAAATAAGTTTACAAGAAAGACCCCGCCTTGGTAATTTCAAATTCGTTGGTATAAGCAAAACAGATGCAGAGGAGTTAACAACCAAAGCATCGCTGGCCAAACAAACTATTATTACAGAGAATACCCGTCGAAGTATTAAAGAGATCGTAACAAAATTCTATACTGATAAAGCCTATCGGAATGTAAAGGTTACAATAGATGAAAAGCCGGATCCGGCTTTTGTCAATTCGAACCAGATGATCATAACCGTGGAGAAGGGGAATAAGATACGCATCAACGAGATAGGCTTTTATGGTAATGAAAATGTTGATGGTCTTAGATTGAAAAAGCAGATGAAGGGCACCAAAGAAATGTCCAAATTCACCTTGAAAGAAGATGAAGCACAAAGTCCATATGGTCAGAAAAAACCTTATTCATTTAGTGAATACACGAAGGACTGGGGTTTCCTTTCTCTCAGCAAAACAAAAAAACTGTTAGATCCATGGGTCCGTTTCAAATTATTCAGTGGAGCTAAGTTTGATGATAAGAAGTTTGAAGAAGATAAAGAAAATGTTCTCGATTATTATAATTCTCTTGGATACCGGGATGCCCAGATTGTGGATGATACTACCTATCTCACAAAGAATGGCAATCTGAATGTGGATTTAAAGATAGAAGAAGGAAGACAATACTATTTCGGAGATATTGTATGGAAGGGTAACTCAAAATACAGCGACTCTCTTCTTAATGTGTTGCTGGGTATTAACAAAGGCGATATTTATAACATTAGTACACTGAATAAGCGATTAGGTAAAGAAGCTTCTCAGGATGGTGGTGATATCAGCGGATTGTATATGGATGAAGGGTATCTTTTCTTCCGTGTAGAGCCTGTTGAAACGGCAGTATATAACGATACTATTGATTATGAAATAAGAATAACCGAAGGTCCACAGGCAAGATTGAAAAATGTTACCATTTCTGGTAATGAAAAGACAAAGGATTATGTTATACGCCGTGAACTAAGAACCATACCGGGTGAATTATTCAGCCGTTCAGATCTCATCCGTTCACAAAGAGAACTGGCCAACCTGCAATTCTTTAACCAGGAAAAAATAGAACCAGGTGTGGTGCCAAATGCTGATGATGGAACGGTAGATATCAACTGGAAACTGGAAGAAAAATCATCTGATCAGTTGGAACTTTCTGCCGGTTGGGGTGGTGGTATCGGCCTTACCGGAACACTGGGTGTTACTTTCAATAATTTCTCTATCCGCAATATTTGGAAAAAGTCATCATGGGATCCGCTTCCGACCGGCGATGGGCAAAAACTTAGTTTAAGGGTACAATCGAACGGAAGGGCTTTCCGTTCTTACAGTTTTTCTTTCACCGAGCCGTGGCTGGGAGGTAAGAAAAGAAATTCATTAACAATAGGGATAAATAACAGTAAATATTCAAATGCATTTGATCCGTTTACAGGTACAATAGACAGGGCAAGATCGGATACGAACTTCCTGAAAGTGAATGGTATTTCAGTAGCATTGGGTAAACAATTAAAATGGCCGGATGACTATTTCAGCATTGTCTATTCGATCAACTTTACCCAATATAAACTCCGTAACTATCCCATATTTGACCAGAATTTTAAAAATGGCACATCAAATAATATAAGCTTTAAGATCGGTATTCAACGGTCATCTGTATTCGATCCTATCTTCCCGAGAAGCGGTTCAAACTTTATGGCCAGTGTACAGCTCACTCCACCGTATTCTGCATTTAATAAGAATGCAACAAAGAATGATGAAAAATTTAAAAACCCTGAGTATCATAAGTGGAGGTTCAATGCAGAATGGTATGTGCCGATCGGAAAACCAATGGGTGCCGATAAGAACCGCCAGTTCGTAATGAAGATAGCAGCCAAGTATGGATTTATGGGCCGGTATAACAGAGATATTGACTACTCACCATTTGAGAGATTCCAGGTAGGAGATGCAGGTCTAACAAATAATTTCGGATTGTTGGGATATGATATCGTTGCACATCGTGGTTACCCGGTTTATCAGAACTCTGATCCAACTATCAATCCTGATCAGCAAAGTGCATCACAGTTCTTTACCATTTTCAATAAGTATACTTTGGAAATGCGGTTTCCGTTAGTTACTAATCCAAGCAGTACCATTTATGCCCTCAGCTTCTTTGAAGCAGCAAATGGCTGGTATAATTATAAAGATTATAACCCCTTCCGTCTTCGCAGAAGTGTAGGTGTGGGTATGCGGTTCTTCCTGCCAATGTTCGGTCTGTTAGGATTTGACTATGGCGTTGGGATAGATCGTTTGACACCAGGTCAGTCCGGATTAAAGGGCTCATCAAGATTTACCTTTATGCTGGGTGTAGAACCTGATTAATATATCTTATTTACAACATCAAATAGTTTGTTTATGAAAAAAATATTGATTGCTTTTATCAGCCTTATGCTTATTTCTGCATCAGTACAGGCACAGAAATATGCCATCATTGATACGAGGTATATACTGGATAAATTACCTGATTATAAAGAAGCACAAAAGCAACTGGATGAAGTAGCTACCGGCTGGCAAAAAGATATTGATGGCAAACAGGTTGAGTTGGATAAAATGTATCAGCAGTTTGAGGCTGAGCAGGTAATGTTGACAGAAGAATTAAGAAAAAAAAGAGAAGATCAACTTTTCAATAAAGAAAAGGAATTGCGGGACCTGCAGCGTAAACGCTTTGGTTTTGAGGGAGATCTGTTTAAGAAAAGACAAGAACTGGTAAAGCCTATACAGGATAAAGTATATAATGCAGTACAAAAAATGGCTGTACTAAGAGGATACGACTTTGTATTGGACAAAAGTGAGGGAATTACCATTATATTTGCCGACCCAAAATTGGACAAGAGTGAGGATGTATTGAAAGAACTTGGAGTAAGATAATTGTTAACAAAAAATAAATAAGATCCTGCGTTACGGACAAAAGCAACGAATGCAGGACATAAAGACTCTTTAAAGCAATCTTAAAACAAACCAAATGAAAAAATTTCTTTCTGTAATCGTATTGGCATCAGGGCTGTTTTTTGCCAATAGTGCTGCTGCTCAAACTAAAATTGGCTACATCCGTATTGATGATATCGTTGGCTTAATGCCTGAAACTGCAAAAATTGATTCTTTGCTTGATCGGTACCAGGCAGATTCAATTAATCCGCAATATGCCCAGATCATTGCAACCTATCAATACAAAGACAGCATTTATAAAGATACTTTACATCCTGCACCTGCAGCGGTAAAAAAACAGATCGAGCAGGAATTACCACAGTATTTGTACCAGATCCAAAACTGGCAACAGATAGTAAATCAGGCCTTACAGGCAAAGCAAGATGAATTGCTTGCACCGCTTTACAAAAAAGCATACGATGCAGTAAAAACTGTAGCTAAAGAAAAAGGCTATACACATGTTATTAGTAAGGAAACATTGCTGGTGGCACCCGACGCTGATGATATTTCACTACTCGTAGCAACGAAACTTAAATTAAATGTGCCTAAACCTAAATAAGTAGAAATAATTTTTTAAAAGACCCTGTTTTGCGTATGCATAGCAGGGTTTTTTATTATGTACCATTGTTACATTTGTAATATGCAAGATCAGGGGCCAATAGGTGTTTTCGATTCTGGTTATGGAGGTCTTACTGTTTTAAAAGAAATAGTAAGTAAACTACCGGATTATGATTATCTCTACCTGGGAGATAATGCAAGAGCACCGTATGGTAACCGTTCGTTTGACACTGTGTATCATTATACTTTGGATTGTGTAAAATGGTTTTTCAAACAAAACTGTTCATTGGTCATACTGGCCTGTAATACAGCTTCAGCAAAAGCATTAAGAACCATTCAGCAGAATGATCTGCCGAAACTGGCGCCGGATAAAAGAGTGTTAGGAGTAATTCGTCCAACAGCCGAAGTAATTGGAAATTTTTCTGAAACAAAAAGTGTAGGTGTTTTAGCCACTGGTGGTACAGTTGCTTCTGAATCTTATCCAATGGAGATCGCTAAGTTTTTTCCTGAATTAAAAGTGTACCAGGAGGCCTGCCCGATGTGGGTGCCTTTAGTTGAGAATGATGAGTACAAAGACGATGGTGCCGACTACTTTGTAAAGAAGAACCTGCATAACATATTGGAAAAGGGAGAAGATATAGATG
Source organism: uncultured Chitinophaga sp. (assembly GCA_964453625.1). Lineage (GTDB taxonomy): Bacteria > Bacteroidota > Bacteroidia > Chitinophagales > Chitinophagaceae > JJ008. The sequence continues at coordinate 1,832 of CAYVSH010000148.1, read as the reverse complement.
TGCTTTTATTGGGTTGTACCCACTACCCATTGTTGAAAGAAAAAATTGAAGAATATATGCCTGTGGCTATAAAGTTGCTTTCACAAGGGCAAATAGTCGCAGAGAGCCTTGTAGATTATTTGCAAAGGCATCCTGAAATGGAAAAGCGTTGTAGCAAAAAGGGTAGCAGAGAGTTTTTTACGACTGATTCAACAACCGATTTTGATAATCATGCCACTTTTTTTTATGGAGAGGCTGTGAAATCAAAGCATTTAGACCTTTAAACATTCAGTGTAAGTACTTATTCGTTTGATTTTCAGTCATGTGCCTTTGTTTTAGAAATTGAGAAATTTTATAAATCAAGCATCTTTCCAATTAACATTTAAGTACTAAACCCTTACCTTTGCCGTCCTTTCACAAATCAATGAGTGTGGTGACTTGTTGATGAAATGAAACCCAGGCCTTTCTCCGGGCTGTATTTTGTAAAAGTGAAAAAGTAATAAAATGAAACGTACATTTCAACCACATCGTAAACGTCGTAAAGCTGTACATGGTTTTCGTAAGCGTATGGCAACAGCGAATGGCCGTAAAGTATTGGCTAGCCGCCGTGCAAAAGGCCGTAAGAAGCTGACTGTATCTGACGAGAGAAAATTAAAATAAACTGTTCTTTTCTTTCTTTAGAAATAAAGAATAAAACATACTTTAATAGCCCCTTTCAGGGGTTATTTTTTTATTATATGTGTAGCTTTAAGTACACTTTATTTAATGTCAAAACAATTTACACTCGGAAAAAATGAACGGCTGAAAAGCCGAAAGGCTATTGAGCAATTGTTCAAAGAAGGGCAGCGGTTTAGCCAGTCTTCATTTCGGGTTCATTATGTTTTGCTGAACAGGGAAGAGTTGCTTTTTGGTGCCGGTGTAAGTACAAAAAATTTCAAAAAGGCTGTTGATAGGAATCGGATAAAAAGATTGATAAGAGAAGCCTATCGTTTGCAAAACCTTACATTGAAGAAGACACTGGCTGATAACAAAAAAGGACTACACCTGTTTTTAATTTTTAATGGAAAGGAATTACCTGAGTATTCATTCGTCAATTTAAATATCGAAAAAATAATAAAGATACTGCAGAAACATATTGATGAAAACCTTGCTTAGTATATTGGCTTTGCCCTTTATTGCTGTTATTAAAATATACCAGTTGATTATTTCTCCCTGGCTGGGTCCTAAATGCCGGTATACACCTACCTGTTCTCATTATGCTGCTGAGGCATTAAAAAAACATGGCGTATTCAAAGGGTTATGGCTTGCTATAAAAAGAATTAGCCGTTGCCATCCCTGGGGAGGGAGTGGTTATGACCCGGTTCCATAGTTTACAATCATATTCTTTAAATGCTATCAGAAATAATCTCTATTTTACATTTCAACAATATCACAGATCGAAACATTATTAATTCTAAACTTTTAAAATGAAAAAGACAATTCTTTCCTTACTGGCTATTTCTATGCTTGTAGGACTAAACTCATGTAAATCATCTTCCTCTTCTTTGGAAGCCGATGTAAGAAAAATGGCAGACTATCGTTGCGAACTCCAAAAGTTAATGGCTAAAGATGCTACAGACGAAAAAGTAACAAAGGAGCTGGAAGACCTGAAAAAGGAAATGGAAGCCTTTGGAGAAGAAATGAGCAAAAAGTATGAAGATAAAAAAGATGATAAGGAAATGGAAGCAAAAGCTGAAGCTATTATGAAAGAAGTGATGGACAAGTGTAAGTGATTGAAAAGAAACTGTTATAAGCGGTTATCCGATTCGGATAATCGCTTTTTAATTCATCATTTAATTTTAAGTGCCTGAGTT
>CAYVSH010000147.1:0-7773 GCA_964453625.1 uncultured Chitinophaga sp. | reverse complement strand
TTGGCATTGATGGAAAAGTATTGCAACCATGTAACTGCCTTTGGCCTTTTCCATTCTTCCGCATTTGCTGATAGTGAAGAAAAAATAGCCACCCGGCAAAAAGCTATTGAATTTATAAAACAAAACGGTGCTTTCGAATTCCTGAAGACAGCCATTCCAAATCTCTTTGCAGATGACTCAAAAACGACTTTAAAACCTGCCATTGATCAATTAATTGAAGCCGGCCACAACTTTTCTGCCGAAGCTCTCGTTTCTTATTATGAAGCCATGATAAACAGACCCGACAGAACGGAAATACTAAGACAAACAACTCTGCCTGTGCTTTTTATCATGGGAAAATACGATAAAGCAGTGCCGATGGAAGACAGCCTGCAACAAAGCCATCTGCCCGAAAAATCGTACATTCACATGCTCCAAAATTCAGGGCATATGGGAATGCTGGAGGAAGCTGAACATTGTAACCGGATATTGGAGAAATTTTTGCTTGATACTTAAATTTCAATCAAGGCCTGCACCTTCATGAAACGAATTTTACTTACCATAATTACTATTTGCTTATTGTCAGCCTCTCTGCATGCTGCACATATAAAAGGTGGCTTTTTTTCATACAGGTATTTAGGGCCTGGCTCATCTGGCAATCTCAGATATCAGGTCACACTTACGGTCTATATGATATGTAACCCTTCAACAGGACAGCTATCGAATCCTATAAATTTCACCATATTTAATGCTTCAAATAACCAGTTTATTCAAAATGTAAGTGTTCCTATTACCAATCAGTATAACTTAAATAAAGTATATGATGAACCTTGCATTACCGGAAATGAAACCGGCTGCTATTATACGATAGTCGTTTACGATCTCTCTTCAATAGAATTACCTTCAACGCCAGGCGGATATATTTTTGCCTATCAAAGATGTTGCAGAATTGCAGGTATCAATAATATTGATAATAGTGGAACAATTGGAAATACTTTTTCTATAAAGATACCAGGCACTGCACTTTTTCTAGGTGCAGAAACAAACAGCAGTCCTGCTTTCCAGGTAAATGATACCGCTGTTGTTTGCCGAAACAGTTATTTTCAATATTCTTTCCAGGCTTCCGATCCAGATGGTGATTCTCTAAGCTATCAATTTTGTAATGCTACTGAGGGTGGAAGCCAGTCAAATTCTGCACCAACTACCGCAGCAAGCCCACCTTATAATTCTGTACCTTATACTAGTCCTTTTAATGGATTACAGCCCATGGGACCTAATGTTAGCATTGATCCTATTACCGGTCTAATTAGTGGTATAACGCCGGATATTCTTGGAGAGTTTGTAATAAGTGTTTGTGTCAGCGAATATCGGAATGGTGTTTTCATAGGAACTACACAAAAAGAATTACATATCCGTGTTAATGATTGCCAGCCATTAAGAGCTCAACTATCACCTTCAGTAATTACTTGTGATGGTTTTACTTTAAATTTTCAAAACCAGGTAATAAATCCTTCGGGAACACAATTCCTCTGGATTTTTGGAGACCCCGCAAGCGGAAGTGCAGATACTTCACTTTTAGAAGCACCTACTCATACCTATACTGATACCGGTGTGTATGTTGTGAAGCTGATTGTTTCGCTTGCAGGCGGTCTTTGTGCAGATAGCACAACAATGCTTGCCCGGGTATTTCCGGGATTTTTTCCTGGCTTTACGGTAGCCGGTGGTTGTTTTACAAATCCATACCAGTTTACAGATACAACAAGAACAGACTATGGAGTTGTTAATAGCTGGACCTGGAATTTTGGCGATGCTTCAACATTAGCAGATACATCACGACTTCAAAATCCGCAATGGACATATCCCAATGCAGGGCCGAGAAATGTGCAATTGATAGTAACAAACAGTAAAGGTTGTAAGGATACTGCTACAGTATCGATTAATGTGCTGGACAAACCAACGATCTCCATGGCATTTACCGACACACTGATCTGTTTAAATGATGCGGTTACACTTGAAGCTATCGGCACAGGAGTATTTAACTGGACGCCGCTTACTAATATCAGTAACCCAAATACAGCAACTCCAACCGTAACCCCAACTACCAGCACCTGGTATGTGGCTAACCTGAATGATAATGGTTGTATAAATAAAGATTCTGTACATGTAAGGGTAATATCCAGTGTTTCATTAGCGGCAATGGCTGACACAACCATTTGCCGTACAGATGCCGTACAACTCAATGTGGTCTCAGACGGATTATCCTATTCATGGACACCGACAGGTACGCTTAATAATCCTAATATTAAAAATCCCATAGCCACACCAACAGCAGCTTCTACTACATACCAGGTAATAGCAACCGTAGGAAGTTGTTCCGCCACTGATGATGTGATTGTGAGAACAGTTCCATATCCTGTTGCCAATGCTGGTGGTGATCAAACCGTTTGTTATAATACATCTGCACAATTGAATGGCTTACATAATGGCAGCAGCTTTAACTGGTCGCCTGTATCCTACCTTGATGATCCGGCTGTATTAAATCCTGTTGCCACGCCGCCAAGAACAACTACCTATGTACTTACTGTGTTTGATAATGCCGGTTGTCCTAAACCCGGAAGAGACACAGTAATTGTAACTGTTCAACCTCGGGTAAGAGCTAATGCCGGTCGTGATACAACTGTGGTGGTTGGCCAGCCATTGTTATTCAATGGAAGTGGTGGTGTAAGTTATTTATGGAGCCCAAATACAGGCTTATCCAATGTAAACATCCCTAACCCGGTTGGAGTATACGGACCGGAAACAGATAGTGTACGATATAAACTGGTAGTACGGGATGCAGCAGGATGCCCCGATTCAGCATTTGTAAATGTATATATATTTAAAACGAATCCCTCTGTATTTGTACCCACTGCATTTACACCAAATAATGATGGCCGCAACGATGTTATAGCACCAATAGCTGTTGGTGTACAAAAAATAAATTACTTCAGTATTTACAACCGATGGGGACAACTCGTATTTAGAACAACCATAAACGGTCATGGCTGGGACGGAAGAATAAACGGAGTGCTGCAATCCAGTAATGTGTATGTGTGGATGGTAAGTGCATTGGATTACCTGGGTAAAACGATATTCCTGAAAGGAACGGTAACATTGATAAGATAAGCGGCCTCCCCAAACCCCTCCAAAGGAGGGGCTTTAAACTCAACAGTTCAATTTTCAAATTTCTTTTTCAAGCAATGTTAAAGATTGAAGTTTTATTTTCGATGTGAAAAGCTTTAACCCATTCACAATTCACCATTGACTATTCACTATATGAGAAAAATCGCATTCATCACCGGCGCAACGGCAGGATTTGGTAAAGCATCAGCCTATATTTTCGCTGCACATGGTTACGACCTTATTATTAACGGAAGAAGAAGAGAAAGATTACAGGCTCTAGCGGATGAGATTGAAATGAAATACAATGTCGCAGTATTACAACTTCCGTTTGATGTTCAAATAGAAAAAGATGTTTTTTCTTCAATAGATTCTATTCCTGAGGAATGGAAAGCCATTGATGTGCTCATCAACAATGCCGGCCTCGCAGCAGGCAGGGATTATTTTGATGAAGCCGATATGAATGACTGGAATACGATGATTGACACTAATGTAAAAGGTTTTTTGTATGTAGGAAAAGCTGTATCGCAGTTAATGGCAAAAAGAAAACGAGGCCATATCATCAATCTCGGTTCAGTGGCAGGCAAACAGGTGTATGAAAAAGGAAATGTGTATTGTGCCACCAAGTATGCGGTGGATGCCATCAGCCAGTCAATGCGGATAGACCTGTTGCGGCACAACATAAAAGTCACTTCCATCAATCCCGGTGCAGCAGAAACAGAATTTTCTCTCGTACGTTTCAAAGGTGATGAAGCCACCGCTAAAAGTATCTATAACGGCCTCAAACCTTTGACAGCAGAAGATGTAGCTGAAGTGATCTATTACTGTACCACCCTTCCAGCCCATGTTTGTATCAACGATCTTACCCTTTCCTGCCTGCAGCAGGCAAATGCCATCTATTTCAACAGGCAGGGTAATTGATACCAGTCAATAAAACTTGAAGAATAACGGAATCCTCTTATCTTTCAGTACATAAACCTTTTTCCCTTAGTTTATTGGCCTGAATCTTGCCGTATTACCACTTCGAAAATGTACGGAGTTCAGGATTTATTGTTCTAAAAATTTAGAAAGAGAAAGCACAATAGGTATTTTTATGCAGCAAGTTCAATATCAACATATCCCTGTTATGAAAAAACCGTATCTTCTAATTGCAGCCTTACTCATGTTATCAGCCTGCTCTTATTCACAGCAGGTTATCCGCCAGCAATCTTGCAGCAATAATATGATTGAAAAACAGGTAGACAGCCTGAAAGAATTATATAGTAAAGATGGCTATTCATTACTCAAAGAAGCTTCTATAACCATGGAAAGTGAATTTGAAATGCCGGTCATCGTTCCGTTAACAGAAGGAAGCTGGTACCAGTTTGTTTTTATTGGTGATTATTCTTCCCGCTTATACGAAGTTAGAATGTATGACTGGAGTGAAAGAATGGTGATCTTTCGCCAGAAAAAATGGGGAGATATAGACGGCAACGTTATCAGCTATACTTATATTCCAAAGATCTCCGAGTTCCACATGATGAAGCCGGTTCAGGTAAATAAGCAGAAGAAAAAGAATTTATGTGGTTATGTAATGTTATTTAAAAGAACGGGTGACCAGGAAACAGGTTCAGTAACCCCAGCCCCAAAAAATCCCTGATAAATTTTATTCTCAATACTAAAAAGCCTGCCTGAATATTCAGTCAGGCTTTTTCATAATATAAGTTCAAAGCAATCCTCTGTTGTTCTAATGATCTATTCCATCAGGCATACTCGCAATTTTGAAATATATCATGCAAATAATTAAGAACCACCCTCACAATTTGCTTTGCTTATTTCATTAAAATCTAGAGCATAAATCTCTTACTGAGAAAGCGAAACCCTTACCTGCAATCCGGCTCTTGTGTTGGTAATCGGGAAAGCATTACTGATCTTGGGAATATTGCGGTTCTGTTCAAAATACAGTTTCATGCTCACCCTGTTATTCAGTATATAATCTATTGAAGGTGCAATACGGATCACTTTCTGACCGGCTGTACCAAATGATGTTCCCTGGTCTAATTTACTGTTAGCAGTGGCATCATCCCGCAGGCTGAAATCGCAGCGGAAAGTGATGTCGTTATCCAATTTCATTTTACCGATCTTCTTGATCAGCGGCACACCTTTTTTTCTCCAGTTAAATCCAAAGGTTACTTCTGTACTGCGATTCTCTGCCAACTGGTAATCAATGAGGCTTAAACTTAACTGGCGGCTTTTCCTGAATTCGATCCTTGTAGATAACTGGTTGGTGAAAGTAACATCCACTTCGATCAATGGATCAAACGATTCCTGAATAGTAAGATTAGGCACCAGGAAGTAAGGGATATAGTTTCCGGTCAAGGTATCCCTGAAGAACGGCATACCTACCCGGTTAGGGTCCATGAACAGCAAAGCAGTATTAAAACTGTTCATACTAAATGTGCTATGATAGCCGTGACGGATGGTGAAGTTGGTAAATATCTTATCCAATCCTTTCAATCTTGAAAGACCAGTGTATGTAACTGTCCAGTTGGGTTTTGGAATAATGCCGGAGAAAGGATTTGAACGAAGGTTCGGGTTACTGTTCTTCGATAACTTTATAGTGTTCGGGTCTTTATCAGTATAAGCTGCAAGAAATGCCGGTATCACTACATCCTGAGCATACCTGCCATAACCTTTGAAGTATGCCGGATCATTCTGATCAATTACACCACCCTGGTAAGGATTAAGCCCTGCCAGTCTTTTAGAAAGGATGGCCCTGTTGCTTTCAAATGTTTTGAATGTTTCAGAGATTACATTCGGGTCAAACTTTTTGAACAATGTCTGGTAGGAAATATAGCTAACATTGAAGCTTCCCAATGCATAGGGATTCAATCTTGTAAAGCCAACGTTATCGAACTTGCTGGTATCCTTGTACAATTCTGAATATTGCTTATCAAATGTTTTATCGAGATTAATATCAATATTAAAATCCCTGAATGGACTAACCTGTGCTGTAATATTCAACCGTTGGTTATAGCGTTGCTGTATCATGGCCGATACCAATGTATCATCCGATAACAAACCTTTTGCTGCAAAGCGGTTGATCCAGCTTGTATCCGGCTGATAACCGAAAATGTATCCAAACCCTGGTTGACCACTCTTGGTATTATATCCAATTATCCTGGTACTGTCCATATATCCGGGAAGGGTTGTTCCAAAATCTTCCGTGTATTGTATGTTAGCCCTCTTTAACGAAGTGGCTAACCGTAACAGGAACTTAGGCACATTTCCTATTTCAGGCAACGGACGGTTCGGGTCTTTTTTCTGCTTTACCTTTTTCTCCTTCTTCTTTTTCTGTTTTCCTTTCTTACCTTTTACATTTTTAGTAGTATCCTGTTGTGAAACCATACCAGGCACTATTTGCTGCTGTTGATCATCCTTATTATTATTGGCAGAGGGATTATCACCACCTTTATCTTTATCTTTTTTCTTGTCTTTCTTATTATCCTTTTTATCATCACCGCCCTGACCTGGGATATTCGGAGGTGGCGGAGGTTTCGGGCTATTGCTATTAACAGCTCTCAGGAATCTCCATTTATTATACAGCTCTTCAAATTTCAATTCTCCATTAATTGTCCTTGTCTGCGTATTTGCTAATGTATTACCCAGATTAATTTCCGGTGTCCTTGCTAGTAATGAACCTGCCAGCCAGTTATATTTTGTGTTGTAACTGGCACGAAGAGTTGTCCAGCTAAGCAATGGTATTTTTTGCGTAGGTACATTATACGATAAGGTTACATCCTGACTGTAATTGGTATTCCTTCCGCCTTTGAATAAATTACTGCGAACAGAATCTTTCTTTGTCTTTGTATCTATCCGGCCAAATGGCTCATCAATTCTTGCATTGTTGATAGCACTAAAATCAAGTGAAATTGACCTTGTCAGGTTCCATTGCAAAATATAATAACGATCGAACGTAAAATACTTATTATATGTTTCCGGTATCTGGTACGGACCACCACCAACGTTCCTTGGTCTTACTGCACCAAACTGCCGGAATACATCAGCCCTAAAAGAAATTTGCGAAGGGGCATAATTGAAATTAATATCTTTTATCAGTGTCAACCATGGTGAGTTGGATTTTATCATCTTCCTGAAAGGCTCAAATGGTTTTGTTTGTGGCGAGTATGTATAACCAATAGCTCCTCTTGTACGCCTAATTTCATCTCTTTCAATTAGCGGATTATGGCTGATGGTCTGTATATATGAATAGTTAAAATCAAAATTGGTAACACTCCAAATCTTTGGTCTTTTGCCGTCTGTTTTCAGTTTTCTTACATTGGTCAGGTTAAAAGTTTTGATCGTAGTTACATCTACTGCACTGTTCCTGATAGAGTCTTTTTCATTTCCACTTACAGCTTTTAATTTTTCTTTCAGGTTAAGATCCAGGTCATACGGATCGTATTCTGGTGTACTGCTACGAAGGCTGATGCCCATGTAAACGGGTATCTGTAACCCAAGGCTTTTTGGCAATAATTTACTGGCCTCAATAGTTGCGGCAGCATCCAATGTATAAAGGTCTTCCCTGCTTCGTTCATTTACTCTTTGCTCCAAAGTTCCAAATCCTGTTGTTCTTCCTGTGGCAGATAAAGAAAG
>CAYVSH010000146.1:0-7788 GCA_964453625.1 uncultured Chitinophaga sp. | reverse complement strand
CGTGAACTGGGTTCAGAACGTCGCAAGACAGTTCGGTCCCTATCTGTGGTGGGCGCAAGTAAATTGAGAGAACATGACCTTAGTACGAGAGGACCGGGTCGTACGTACCGCTGGTGTATCAGTTATGCCGCCAGGTGTAATGCTGAGTAGCTATGTACGGACAGGATAAACGCTGAAAGCATCTAAGCGTGAAACCTTTCTCAAGATGAGTTTACTTTTAAGGGCCGTCAAAGACTATGACGTTGATAGGCTATAGATGTAAAGCTGGTAACAGCAAAGTCGAGTAGTACTAATTGCCCGTACGCTTTAATTTTTTTCTTATTTTCTAAAAATAAGAGATATCAGATTTAATTCTAACATCTTCCCAATATGATCTTATTGTCCCGCTAAAAGCTGCGGGATTTATATTCTTATGGTGGTTTTTCCAAGGGTGTTCACCTCTTCCCATACCGAACAGAGAAGTTAAGCCCCTTATGGCCGATGGTACTGCACCACAATGCGGGAGAGTAGGTAGCTGCCATATTTATTATGAGCCCTGACATTACTTGTCGGGGCTTTTTTTTTACATGATTTTACCGATTATCTTCAATGCATGACCAGTAAGGAAAAGGTTATTATTCTGCTTTTGGCATCTATCAATTTTACTCATATTCTTGATTTTATGATCATGATGCCTTTGGGTAACTATCTGATGCCATCATTTGATATATCACCAAAACAATTCAGTTTACTAATTGCATCTTATCCAATAAGTTCTTTCGTTGCTGGGCTACTAATGTTCTTTTTAGCTGATCATTTTGAAAGGAAAAAGTTACTGCTTGTAACTTACAGTGGATTTATCATTGGTACAATTGCTTGTGGATTTTCTAACTCATATAGTTTATTGCTTATTTCAAGAATTGTGGCCGGTACATTTGGTGGAATCATTGGCGGGCAAGTATTAGCAATGATCGGAGATTTATTTACTTATGAAAGAAGAGGTGCAGCCATGGGGGCAGTTATGAGTGCATTTGCAATAGCATCTTCAGTTGGAGTAACTTTTTCATTATACCTAGTTGACATCTTTAAGGATGATTGGCATATGCCATTTATCCTTGTAGCATTGAGTGGAATAATTATTTTACTTCTATGTATAAAATACTTGCCACAGTTATCAAAGCATCTGGAAAAGAGTAACGAGGATAAATATCGTAGGAGCAAAATTTTGCAATTGTTTTATGTATTAAATAATGAACGTACTGGATTAGCATTACTTTTTTCATGTATTGTAATGATGGGACATTTCTTAATTATACCTTTTATTACATCATATATGGAATTTAATATGGGATACTCAAAAGGAGTAATACCTATTGTGTATATGATAGGGGGAGCATCTTCCTTAATAGCTGCAATTTATCTGGGCAAATTGTCTGATAAAGTTGGAAAGCTTACTGTTTTCAGTTATTGTGTTCCATTATCTTTCGTATTTGTAATATTACTTACTAACCTGCCAATACTTCCATTCTCTGTTGTGTTACTATTTTTTGCAGTTTGGTTTGCGTTGGCAACCGGAAGAGCAGTGAGTTCGCAGACCATGATTACAGGAGTTACCGATGAGAAAACCAGGGGTAGTTTTATGAGTTTAAATAGCAGCGTACAACATTTGGGAACGGGAACTGCATCATTAATTGCAGGTTTTATAGTATCCGAGGATAAATTAACCGGCAAACTTGTAAATTATGAATGGGTCGGTTATTTGTCTGTGTTTGTATTACTAGTAGGACTTCTTCTTGGACAATATTTGTTTAAACAAACTGACGGAAGGAAAGCTTACAAAACCCTGTAAACAGGATATCGCATATGGGCCAGTTCATACCATTTTGAATTTTGATATACAAAGTTGAGTTGAGCTCTTGCACTTTTTGCAAATGTTGTATCTGCTAGTCTTTGTGCTTCTAGTTTTTTCTGAAGATCCTGGTTTTCTTTCAAATAATCAGCGGCAATATCCTCAAAAGCATAAGCTGAATATCCTTCTTTCTGACCGAGAACTGCATCGAAAAAATTCCATGAAAAGTAAGAATCCTCATTATGGGGTTCAAGTGTTTCAATTAGATAACGATTAGCAACCTGATTCAAAGAGATATACCAATCCCCTTTTTGAAAGGATATTTTTTTCGAAATTGTTATGGTTTTCAGATCGCTGTTCATATGATGCATCTCATATTGACGAGGCATAGCTTTGTAATCTTCAATCTTATAATACTCTACTTCGATTGTGGTGTCTTTTTTTAACTGATACATTTCTACTTTATTCAATTTTAAAAGATCAATAACCTTCCACCAGCCTTGAGGTATGATATAAGCTTTGGGTTTTGTTACAATGTTTTTTACAGCATAGTAGTTGAAAATAGGTATGGATTTCTCGAAGGGTTTACTTCTGTCATAGTACAATCTTGGCAATCCAGAAACTTCGCTTGGTTTATAGCCAGACTGAAATCCTTTGTAGAGAACTTCTTTAAATTGCGATTTATCCAATGTCCATCTTACGGGAAATTCATTTGCCTTTTTTATATTTTGTTTTGTCCTTTCACGGATCAGTTTTATTTGCAGACTATTGGTAGAAACGTATTCAATAAAAGATTGCATCAAAGAATAAGTTGCTTTTACCCTTAAGTCGTAAGACTTCAACATATGTGTTTCAGGAACAAATGAAAATGTATTCCATAATGCTGCAAACCCACTGCTGTAACGAGGACTGTCCCAGTATTCGGGCCATCCGTTCTCCGGCTTATCACCAAATGAGTTTACGTATGGGATTAGATCATAACCTTTTTGTTTCATTGATGCATAGATGCCTGGTTCAAATTCTGTACTCAGAAACTTACCCATTTCCCCACCTAACTTATTATGCTGCGTGGTTAATAGTGTAATGATATGCTGATAGTCTGCTCCATTACTAACATGATTATCGATTAATACATCTGGATCAAGTAAATGAAAGATTTCTATGAATGCTTTTGCATCTTTAGAATCGCATTTTATAAAATCCCGGTTTAAATCGAGGTTTTGAGAATTTCCACGGAACCCAAATTCTTCCGGACCATTTTGATCGACTCTATAATTGCTGCTGCGATTCAAGCATCCGCCAATATTGTAAACAGGGATGAACGCAAGTACAATATTGTCAGGAATTTTATATTTGTTCTGCACTATATCTCGAGCTAATAACATGCTTGCATCAATGCCATCTGGTTCTCCCGGATGAATACCATTGTTTATAAGTATTATCCTTTTATTATTTTTACGGATATTTTCGAAATTATTATCTCCGTTATTTCCTACAACTACAAGGTGTAAAGGATAGCCTGCATCCGTCATTCCCTTGGTAAGCATTTTTACTTTTCCTGATTTTTCATCGAGTTTTTTCCACCAATCGATGATTTCAAAATATGTTGGCGTTTGCGTACCTTTTGATTGTTCAAACTTTGTAATAATATTCTGACTATTAGCTGAAAAGAATAATGCTATAGTGATTATTAATAAAGAGAATGTTTTTTTCATAATGCTGAATAGAATTACTGAACGATGAAGAGTGCGACGCAAGAAATGGTGATAGTAGTAATGCAGCCGACTCAAAAATTTTTATTGACTAAATTAAAAAAGGCATCCCGATTATGAGATGCCTTTTTAAAAATTATTTATTATTCTTATTTAGCAGCGTTTGCCTTTTTAGCTAATTTGCTTTTCAGGTTAGCGGCTTTGTTTTTGTGAATGATCTTACGCTTGGCCAGTTTATCAATCATAGCAATCACTTCTGGTAATTTTTCACCCATTTCTTTTCCTTCAGCAGTTTTTAGCTTACGGATTGCATTACGGGTTGTTTTTCCGTAATACTTGTTTCTTGCTGTTCTTTTAGCAGCCTGACGGGCATCTTTTTTTGTTGCACTATGATTAGCCATTCTTTTTAATTTTAATGGACGGCAAAGGTAGGGGTGACCGCTTTAATCACCAAATTTTCAGGTATTTAATTCCTTTTTTTGAAGAGTATTTTATTGACTTTTTTAGACCGAATTGAAAGTTAATCCTGAACAGCCGGAGTTGTCTAAAACACTCAAAATGAGCCTTATTTTTCACTTTTTTCAGCGATATTTGTGTCCCTTTAATTAATCAATTTCAAACAGTCAATTTAATGAAGGATTTTTCCTATATCACTAGTTCTTCTCCTGCGTTCATTGAAAATATGTACCGTGATTTTGTGAATAATCCGGAAAGTGTAGATCCGGATTTCAAAAAGTTTTTTGAGGGTTTTGATTATGCAATGTCAAATACGGTTTCTGAAAAATCGAATGGTGTTACTAATGTGATAAGTACAGGCTCAGGTGGAACACCATCTCTTGTGGGTATAAGTGATGCTGACTGGACCAAAGAAATTGGTGTGTACAGGATGATACTTGGCTATAGGAACAAAGGGCATTTAATTGCAAACACCAATCCGATCCGTAAAAGAAAAGACAGAGGTGCTAATTTGAATCTTGAGTTTTTTGGTTTTAATGAAACGGATCTTGATACAGATTTTGAAGCAGGAAAATTATTAGGTCTAGGTAAGACTTCCTTGCGAAATATTGTCGCCCATTTGCAAAAGATCTATGCAGGCCCTGTAGGTATTGAGTATAAGTATATCAGTAGCCAGGAGAAAGTAGACTGGCTTACAAAGGAATTTGAAAATATCATAGCTGAACCACTTCCAACTGAAAAAAGAAGACGTATTCTTGAAAAATTAAACCAAGGTGTGATATTTGAGAAATTTCTTCATACAAAGTACATCGGACAGAAACGCTTTTCTCTGGAGGGAGGGGAAACACTAATTGCAGCACTTGATGCTATTATCAATGTTGCAGCTGAAAATGAGGTAGAGGAAGTTGTGATTGGTATGGCTCACAGAGGCAGGTTAAATGTTCTTGCCAATACAATGGGAAAAACTTACGAACAAATATTCAGTGAGTTTGAAGGTACAGCCAAAATGGACCAGACAATGGGTTCTGGTGATGTAAAATATCATATGGGATTTGGTAGTAAAGTAACGACAGCCTCTGGTAAGGAGACATACCTGAAGTTAATGCCAAACCCTTCACACCTTGAAGCAGTTGATCCATTAGTAATTGGTTTTGCAAGAGCTAAGGCTGATGCCATTTATAAATCAGATTATGATAAAATACTTCCGATATTAATACATGGTGATGCTTCTGTTGCAGGACAAGGCGTTGTCTATGAATGTTTGCAGATGTCATATCTGAAAGGGTATTATTCCGGGGGAACAATTCATTATGTAATTAATAACCAGATCGGATTTACGACAGACTTTGATGATGCCCGCAGTTCTGACTATTGTACTTCTTTAGCAGCAGCAATTCAAGCTCCGGTTTTTCATGTGAATGGTGACTATCCCGAAATGACGGTAAAGTGTGTTGAAATCGCAACACGATACAGGCAAAAATTCAATTCTGATATCTTCATTGATATGGTCTGTTACCGGAAGCATGGACATAATGAAGGTGATGATCCGAAATTTACACAACCCCATTTGTATGCATTGATTGATAAGCATCCAAATCCAAGAGAAGTTTATGTGAAACGATTACTTGAAACAGGAGATGCTAATGCACAGGCAATGGCGAAAGAAATGGAGAAAAAGTTTTGGGATGATCTGCAGGAGAGATTAGATGGTGTGAAACAAAATCCTTTACCTTATCAATATCAAAAACCAGAAGAAGCATGGAGAAAATTGAGAAGAGCTACATCAGAAGATTTTGATCAATCACCCGATACAAGGGTTTCTACAGAAAATTTCAATACTGTTTTTAACGCTATTATGCAGTGGCCGCAAGATTATAAACCACTTCGTAAAGTGGAGAAGATATTGAATGACAAGAAAAAATTATTTGAAACTGAAAATAAGATTGATTGGGCCACTGCGGAATTGATGGCTTATGGAAGTTTATTGTTGGAAGGTAAAGATGTAAGAATGAGCGGACAAGATGTGCAAAGAGGAACTTTTTCGCACAGACATGCAGTGTTACGAGATGATACAAACGAAAAAGCATTTAACCGTCTTAGCCAGATACCGGGTGCTACAGGTAAATTCAGAATTTATAATTCTCTGTTGAGTGAGTATGCAGTGCTTGGATTTGAATATGGGTATGCTTTGGCAAATCCTGATGCTCTAGTTTTGTGGGAAGCACAGTTTGGCGATTTTGCAAACGGTGCTCAGATCATCATTGATCAGTTTATTGCGGCAGGTGAACAAAAGTGGAACCGTATGAATGGTGTTACTCTTTTGCTTCCCCATGGATATGAGGGTCAAGGACCGGAGCATAGTAGTGCAAGACTGGAACGATTCTTACAATTAGCTGCAGAATTAAATATTGTAGTTACAAATATTACCACCTCAGCCAATTATTTCCATGCGTTAAGAAGACAGTTGGCATGGCCATTCAGAAAACCATTGATAGAGTTTACGCCGAAGGCTAATCTTCGTCATGCAGGTACTTATTCAGTTGCTTCAGCATTTACTGAAGGCAGATTTCAGGAGGTTATTGATGATGAAAGTGCTGACCAGGCAAATGTTAAGAAAGTTTTGTTCTGTAGTGGTAAGATGTATTTTGACCTGGCCGAGTATAAAGAAAAAGAAAGGAGAACGGATGTTGCCATTGTAAGACTTGAGCAAATCTATCCTTTGCCGTACAAACAACTTGAAGCAATTCAAAGAAAGTATAATAAAGCCACCTGGTTCTGGGTGCAGGAGGAGCCGCAGAATATGGGAGCAGCCTCATTTTTGCAAATGAACCTGAAAAGCATCAATTTTGGCACTATTAGCCGTCAGCCTTCTGCATCTACTGCAACTGGGTACAATAAAGTGCATCAGCAGGAGCAACAGGAAATAATTGAAACAGCATTTAGTATTTAATTTTTGAAAAAAAAATTATGATTGACATAAAAGTTCCAACCGTAGGTGAATCTATCAGTGAAGTGACACTGTTGAAATGGAACAAAAAAGATGGAGAGTATGTAGAGAGAGATGAAGTTATCGCCGAACTTGAAAGTGAGAAAGCAACTTTTGAAGTAAATGCTGAGCAGGCAGGAGTGCTTAAACTTGGCCCAATCAATGAAGGCGATTCAATAAAGATCGGTGATTTGCTTGCAAGTATTGATGAATCTGCGGCCAAGCCAGAGAAAACAGCATCAGAGCCTGCAAAGTCCGTGGTGCAATTCGAAAGTGAGAACGGAACTGAAAAGAAAAAAACTGATTCTTCTGCACCCGTTACGTCTGTTTCGAATGACATTAAAGCAAGTCCTGTTGCATCTGCTATGATAGCTGACAAAAAAGTAGATCCCAAAACAGTAAAACCAACTGGTCCGGCAGGAAAAATATTAAAAGAGGATGTTTTAGCGGCCTTATCAAATCCAGGTAAAAAAACATTTACCGGTGCAGAATTATACAGCCGTAATGTACGTACGGAGAAAATGAGCAACCTGCGGAAAACAATTTCCAGAAGATTAGTTGAAGCAAAGAATACAACTGCTATGCTTACTACTTTTAATGAAGTGGACATGAGCAGTATCATGGAGATCAGAAAACTGTATAAGGATAAGTTTAAGGAGATACATGGAGTAGGGCTTGGTTTCATGAGTTTCTTTGCAAAAGCATGTGCCACTGCTTTAGCTGAATGGCCAACAGTGAATGCTTACATTGATGGTGACCAGCTGGTGTATCATGATTATGCAGATATAAGTATAGCGGTAAGTACA
>CAYVSH010000145.1:0-7808 GCA_964453625.1 uncultured Chitinophaga sp. | reverse complement strand
AAATAACGATGGTGGGTTTGATATCTCTCCTGATAACAGTGTAGCATTGGCGAATCTAACTATTGGCAGCACAGTAAATTTATTCCAGATAGATCTTACCACTGGAAAAGCAACTGATCTTGGAACTCTTTCTGTGCCGATCATAGGTTTAGCCATTCCTACCAATCCTGTTGCCTATGCTGTTGATATGAACAACAATCTGCAGATATTTAACCTTAATAATCCCGGTACTCCAGTTAATAAAGCAATTATTGGTCTTCAAACCGGTGAAAACATTGTAGGGATTGATATGCGTCCGGCAACCGGCCAGTTATATGCGTTGGGTAGTACAAGCCGTTTATATGTTATAAATATGTCATCTGGTGCTGCCACTGCTATTGGTACTGGTTCATTTACACCACTATTGTCAGGCACATCATTTGGATTTGATTTCAATCCAACTGTAGACAGAATAAGGTTAGTAAGTAATACAGGACAAGACCTGCGGTTAAATCCAAATGATGGAACTGTGGCTGCAGTGGACGGAATGTTAAACCCGGGAACTCCAATGGTTACCTCTGTAGCATATACAAATAACTTTTCGGGTGCTACTTCCACAACTTTGTATGATATTGATTTTGCCGCAGACAAACTTTTTATTCAAAATCCCCCCAATAACGGAACTTTAATAGAAGTAGGAAGCCTTGGTATAGATGTAACCTCAGAAAGTGGTTTTGATATAGGTGGAACTTCCAACAGGGCTTATGCATTGCTTACAGTTGCAGGTACTACAAGAATTTATACGATCAGTTTAACCAGCGGGGCTGCTACCCAGTTTGCATCATTTCCAAATGCTACAAGGGGGTTTGCCGTAGGTCTTGGTTTTTAAATCATCCAAACCATTCTATATAAATAAAGCCCGGAAAAATTTCCGGGCTTTTAATTATCTGTTATTTTCTTTTTCTGGGTCTTGGTTTAGGCAAATCATCTTCTTCTACATCTTTAGTAACCACCCATTCATAATCTAATTGACGTTTGGTCAGGTTAGCTGCTACTACTTTTATCATTACCTTATCTCCCATTCTGAATTTCTTACCGCTTCTTTGTCCTGCCAGGCAATAGTCTGATTCCACATGGCGGAATTCGTCATACTCCAACAGGCTGTTTACACTCACCAGACCTTCACATTTATGTTCTACTGTTTCTACCCAAAAACCAAAACTGGCTACACCACTTATCACACCTTCAAAGTCTTCGCCCAGGAAATTCTTCATGTATTGTACCTGTTTGTATTTATTAGCTGCTCTTTCTGCCTCCATTGCTGCTCTTTCCCGTTCGCTGGTGTGTTTGCATTTATCTTCAAGTTTCTTATCTGCCTGAATTTTGTTATTCAAAACATCAAATAATATCCGGTGTACCATTACATCAGGATAGCGGCGAATAGGTGAAGTAAAATGACAGTAGTGTTCAAATCCTAAACCGTAGTGACCGATATTCTCTGAAGTATACTTTGCTTTCGACATAGTGCGGATGCCCAACTGTTCCAGCACATGCTGTTCAGGTTGTCCATGTACATCTTTTAATAGTTGGTTAAATGAATTTGCTATTGCTTCAGGAGAAGAAGTGTCGAACTTATGGCCAAACTTTTTGGCGAATGCAGCAAATGGCGTTAGCTTCTCTTCATCTGGTTCATCATGTATCCGGTAAGGGAATGGAAGTGGCTTACCGTTGATTTCGATCTTCGAAATATTTTCAGCCACCGTTCTGTTGGCTAGTAGCATAAATTCTTCTATGAGTTTGTGTGCTTCTTTGCTTTCCTTTACCATGATCCCGGTTGGGTTCCCTTTTTCATCTAATGTAAAACGAACTTCCTGTGATGAAAAATTGATAGCTCCATGTGCAAATCTCTTTTTTCTGAACTTTTGGGCAATATCATTCAGGATAAGGATTTCTTCTGCATACAAACCAGCCTTGTTCTCAATGATCGTTTGCACTTCTTCATATGTAAAACGATGATCGGAATGCATCACCGTTTTCCCAAGCCAATATTGTTTCACTTCACCTTTAGGAGAGATTTGAAAAATAGCTGAAAAAGTAAGTTTGTCTTCTTTTGGTCTTAATGAGCAAAGTACATTTGAAATATGTTCCGGAAGCATCGGATTAACCCTGTCAGGTAAATAAACTGATGTAGCTCGTTGATAAGCTTCTTTGTCAAGATCATTATCCGGTTCCACATAATGGCTTACATCCGCAATATGAACACCTATCTCATAATTACCATTCTTTAATTTTCTAAAAGAGATTGCATCATCAAAATCTTTTGCATCTACCGGATCTATTGTGATGGTGAAAATATCACGGATGTCTTTGCGTTTTTTTATTTCATCATTGGAGATAACATCTGGAATTCTGGCTGCCACTTCCAATGCTTCATCCGAAAATTTTAGCGGGAAACCTGCTTCCAGTAATATTTCCTTCATTGCTGCATCGTTGCTGTTCTCCGGGTCAAGTACATTGATCACTTCGCCTACAGGTCTTTTATCATCTTTATCCCATTGTAAAATTCGTACTACTACCCTGTCCTGGTCTTTTGCATTATTGATATTTGGCAAAGGAATAAAAATATCCGGCATAGGCTTGTCTACATCTGCCACAAAAAAGGCAAAGCCTTTATTCATTTGCAAGTGACCGATAAATTCTGTTCGTTTACGAGATACAACTTCCTTCACCACTCCCTGCATTCGCTTACCGTTGCTTTTCATTTCTTTTATGGCCACTTTTACTGTATCGCCATGCATGGCAGTATTAAAATCTGCAGGACGAATTAAAATATCTACATCCATTCCTTCTATTGCAACAAATCCAACACCGGAACGGGTAATATCCAATTCACCTTTCAGCATTTTTCCAGGTGCTTGTCGCTGTCTCTGTTTTTGTCTTTCTCTTGTCTTTTTCTTTTTTGAATTTTTTCTTCCCATGATAAGGTTCTTATTTTTTGAAATCTTTTATAAAATTTGTAACAATGGTGTCAAATATCGGGCCTTCATTATACAGGAAATGATGCCTTACCGGTAAAACGTAAAATGGCAAATCCTTTATTTCATCCCGAAATTTTGTGAGTCTTACTGCATCTTTCTCTGTTGTAACTATTGCTTTATCTTCCGACTGTATACTTTCAAACTTATGCTTTATTTCCATCAGGTCGTCAATTGTAAATATATGATGGTCTGCATATTGCAACATATGATAACTGTTACTATGTTCTTCCAGCATTGCTTTCAAAGGCTTTGGGCTAGCAATCCCCGAAACCAGTAATATTTCTGTATCCCTACTCAGTTTCCTTTTAATCATAGAATCTATATGATAGAGTTCATCATACTCAATACAGGTAAAGAAAATATGCTGAAATGCAAATGGTCTTATTTCGTTTTTGATCTTATCTTTTTCTTCGACAGATAAATCAGGCTTACATTTTGAAACAATAATTATATCTGCCCTTTTGTAACTGCTTTTCAGATCCCGCAGATCACCAGTAGGCAAATAAAAATCTCTTGTAAAAAGATTGCCATGATCTGTCAGTAAAATATTTAATCCTGCTTTGATGGCTCTGTGCTGAAATGCATCATCCAGAATTATAGCTTCAGTATCAGGATTGTCATGCAGTAACTGTGGGATTGCTTCAATTCTTTCCTCTCCAACAGCAACCGGAATTTCAGGAAACTTTAAATGAAACTGCATTGGTTCATCGCCTATATCAAGAGCGGTAGTATTTTCATTCGCTAAAGCATATCCTTTGGTTCTGCGTTTATATCCCCGGCTCAGAGTGGCTACTTTGTACTTATCTTTTAATAAAGCAATAAGGTATTCCACCAGCGGTGACTTTCCGGTACCTCCTACTGAAAGATTCCCAACACAAATTATCGGAAGCCCAAAACTGGTTGCTTTGAATATGTTCTTATTGTAAAGAAAATTTCGGATGGAAATAGCAAGCCAGTATAATAAAGCAAATGGCAGTAATAATATGCGAAAAGATTTTAAAAAAACATTAGAAAACATAAATATTGTGCGGCGTAATACAAAGGTCTAAAGGTACGTCAAATTCATCCTTGTCGGTAATTTCATCAACGGGTTCAAAATAAGAGAAGCCAACTTTCAAACACCCCTTTTTACATTCCGTAAGATATCTGTCATAAAAACCTTTGCCATATCCAACCCTGTAACCAATTTTATCAAATGCCAGTAATGGTACGAATATCATATCTATTTCATCCGCAGACAACACATCGCCTTCTGCCGGTTCGTAAATATTGTACTCATTTTTTATGAAATCAGTTTCTGGATTTACAACTATGGCTATCATTTCATTCAGTAGAAAATCTGTTCTCGGATATGCCAATATTAATTCTGGATTGCGGAATTCAATGTAATCTGTAAATAAATGTGTATCCGGTTCTTTAAGTTCTTTAATGGGCCAATACGAGAAAAGTGATTGTATTAATGGGATATCAGCTTTTTGAAACTGGATCAAAAGCAAATCGTCCAGTTTGTTTATTTCAGTGGCTGAAAGTTTGTTTCGCTTTTCTTTATAGATAGTTCTTAATGCTGATTTCTTCATAGATCTCTACTCTCAGTAAATGTTGAAAATATCGTACTTCCATAATTTCTTTCCGTTTTATAATATGGAAATGATTTGTAATCATTTCTTGGGGTATGTTCCAGCACAAACCAGCCATCTTTATTTAGCAACTTCTTTTCGAAAATAATTTTTGGCAGATCATCTATTGCTGTTAAAGCATATGGAGGCCCTGCAAAAATGAAATCGAATTTCTCGAAACAATTATTGATATACTTAAAGACATCCATCTTAATGATCTTAATATTTTCGATACGAAGTGCGGTGGCTGTTTTTTTTATAAACTCATACATGCTGGCATCTTTTTCAACAATTGTCAGATCACTCACTCCTCTTGAAGCTAATTCGTAACTTATACTGCCTGTTCCTCCAAAAAGATCCAGTGTTCTTATTTGTTCGAAATCAAGATTATGTTGTAACACATTAAACAAACCTTCTTTTGCAATATCTGTGGTAGGCCTTGTATAAGGCATTTTATTAGGCGGATTAAACTTCCTTCCTCCATGTTCGCCACCTATGATACGCATTGGGCAAGGTCATTTAGTGAAGTAAAATAATGTGCTGGATACTCTGATCCTGTATCCCATTGTGCATCTCTGAATTTTATATCAACAAAATACTGATATAGCTCTTTATATAATGAGGATTGCTTATCAATTAAACCAGATAACAGCAACTGTACTGTGTCCCTGGATAACGAAAACTGGTTACAAATCCTGATAAGATAAAATAACACATCTTCTGGATTGGTATACTCAAAGGTTTGCGATAATAAAATATTTTTGCTGCCAGCTACCAGTACAATAAACTCATCTTTTTTAAAATCAACAAGCAAGCAACCTTCTTCAGAAGTAACAATGGCATTCCTTACTCCTAATGAATATTGATGCCAGGAACGGACAGATGGAAATTTGGCAGTGATTGAATCCAAAATAATAACTGGAACTGCGTAAATATTATATAACTGCCATCCGGTTATAACTTCTGATATTACAACAGACTGGTCATTAATACCATAGGCAATATTCAGTAATATGGATGGGTTCTCATGCTTAAATTCTTTGAAAGGAACCACCATGCTTTCTGGGAAATCATAAGACACTAATACTTCATAAAATGAATTTAATAAAGCAGGATTTGTATCAATTATTTCCTGCCATACTGTTTCGTTCCATTCATTGAATGAATAATAACGTAACTGGCTTAGTTCCGAGCCTCCTTTATTGGTGATTGCAAAGCTCAGATATGCTTTTCCAATCTGCAATACAAGCACTTTTTGAGGGTCATCCGCAGTTTCAAACTCAATATGAAATAATTGTTTTATCATTTATTGTGTTGGCTTGCAATAATAGACAAAAATTTAAATATCGTAGGTTTGCCCACTTTTATCAATGGCAAGTTCCTTATCTAATACAAGCCTTCAGGTGTCAATCAGTAACCGGCAAATTTTGAAGATCGCTTTGCCCATAAGCCTTGCTATTCTTGTACCGCAATTAAATTTCATAACAAATAACGTTTTCTTAGGCCATCATAGCCAGGAAGCATTGGCTACTGCAAGTATTACAGGTGTTTACTACTTGATCTTTGCCATGATTGGCTTTGGGCTGAATAACGGATTGCAGACATTAATTGCCAGAAGAGCTGGTGAAAACAAGCCAGAAGAAGTTGGGAAATTGTTTGGCCAGGCAGTGTATATTTCTCTGGCAATTGCTTTTGTTGGTATTTTGATAACATGGATACTTGCGCCAATTATCCTGAAAGCAGTATTACACTCAGAAAGTATCACCAGCGATGCAATTGAGTATTTAAAGATCAGAATATGGGGACTTCCATTTTTGTACATCTATCAGATGAGAAATGCTTTGTTGGTTGGCACCAATAATAGTAAATATCTTATCAGCGGAGCCATTGCAGAAACGATTGCTAATGTTGCATTCGATTATCTTTTCATTTTTGGACATTTTGGGTTTCCCGAAATGGGTTTAAACGGAGCTGCTGTTGCTTCAATTATAGCTGAATTTGCCGGAATGCTGGTTGTGTTTTTAGTTATACATAAAAAAGGAATTGGGAAAAGGTTTGCCCTATTCAATC
Source organism: uncultured Chitinophaga sp. (assembly GCA_964453625.1). Taxonomy (GTDB): domain Bacteria; phylum Bacteroidota; class Bacteroidia; order Chitinophagales; family Chitinophagaceae; genus JJ008. The sequence continues at coordinate 1,105 of CAYVSH010000145.1, read as the reverse complement.
ATTTTTACTGGAATAAGAAACTTAGTCAACAACTTTTCTCTATTTCATTACCAATCATTATTCAGCTTGCTTTTAGCGTAATGAGCTGGGAATTCTTTTATATACTCATTGAACATCATGGTCAAACCGATCTGGCCATTTCTAATGTAATGAGAAATGTTTTTGGTTTAACAGGTTGTCTGACATGGGCATTTGCAGCAACTAGTTCAACTATGGTGAGCAATGTGATCGGACAAGGAAAACATGAGCAAGTAAAAGATTTAATTTTAAAAATTGTAAAACTCAGTACAGGCTTTGGTTTACTCATGGCTTTATTCATTAACCTGTTTCCTGGATTAATTATTTCTGTATTTGGCCAATCACATGATTTTATAGCTGCTGCGATTCCAGTAGTCAGGGTGGTTTCTATTGCGATGCTGTTAATGTCTTTTTCAGTTGTATGGCTCAATGCAGTAACAGGTACCGGAAACAGCCGGATTACCTTGCTGATTGATTCGATTACTATTATACTTTATTGCATCTATGTTTACATGGTATTAGAGAAGTACAAGCTTTCAATTACATATGGCTGGACAGGCGAATGGATATACTGGGGAAGTATATTTATTCTTTCTTATTGGTATATGAGAAAAGGGAAATGGAAGGATAAAGTCATTTAATATTCTTTCAAATACTTCACACCGACATTTCCTGTAAATTTTGCAATAGGAGGATTTGTTTTGGAAAGCGACATTTCAATTCTTTTTATAGCAGGCCATGTGGTATGAATCCTATCAGTCACTTCCATTACGAATGTTTCCAGCAGTTCCCTTGGCTTTTGCATTTCTTCTTGTAGCAAAGCAAACAAACTTGCATAGTTTACTGTTTCAACCAGCTTATCAATAAGCTCATTTCCCGGATCGTATGAAACCGCAAGGTTTACTTCAAATTCATTACCAGTTTTTTGCTCTTCTTCAAAAAGACCATGGTATGCAAAGAAGCGAACCTTGTTTAAACAAACAGTTAATTGACTACTCATAGATACAAATTAATGCGACCCTTTTGCACCTAAATACCTTTCCGCATCTAATGCAGCCATACAACCACTTCCGGCTGCAGTAACAGC
>CAYVSH010000144.1:0-7912 GCA_964453625.1 uncultured Chitinophaga sp. | reverse complement strand
GTCTTCACCTTTCAGATCTTCCGCTTTTATTTCTGCTTCATTTTTTTCTGATCCAAAATCTGCTCTCACAGGTTCACCCCGAAAAGTTCCTTTCCTATATATATCCTCAAGTGTTATCTGCTTTGTTTGCGCCATTGTGAACAATGGCAGTAAAAACAGAACGAAAAAGATCTTACGCATAGTCATTTTATTTTTGATGATAGAGTTGTTATTGCCAGACGAAGCAATACCCGTAAAAGTAGCATAATATGATATATAGCCGCTGCCGTACATAAAAAAGCCCGGCTTTTAGCGGGGCTTTTTTAGAATTTATTCCGGGTTATTTATTCTTCAGTTTTTCGGTCAGGTAATCAAATCGTTTGCCGGTTACATCTGCCATATCCGGTATCTTTTCAAGGCGATATTCACCTGCATCCAACTTTTTCTTGGTTTCTGAAAAGGCATTCAATGTTGTTTCAATGTCCTCATCAGTATGCACTGCTGAAGGAATCAAACGATAAATTATATGCCCTTTCGGAATAACAGGATAAACAACAATAGAAGCAAAAATTCCATAGTTTTCCCGGAGGTCCATTACCATAGCGGTAGCTTCAGGTACATCTCCTTTCATATAGACAGGAGTTACAACAGAATCCGTTTTGCCTATATCAAACCCTCTTTCCTTTAATCCGTTTTGAAGCTTTGTTGCATTGCTCCATAGTTTTTCCTTAAACTCGGGATGATTGCGAAGCAATTCCAGTCTTTTTAAATTACCAACAACGAGTGGCATTGGTAAACTTTTTGCGAAGATCTGAGAACGAATATTGTAACGGACATAGTCAATGATCTTTGCATCACCTGCTATAAAAGCACCAATACTTGCCATCGACTTGGCGAAAGTTGAGAAGTATAGATCAATTGCATCCTGGCATCCTTGTTCTTCACCGGCACCGGCACCTGTTTTACCTAATGTACCAAAACCATGAGCATCATCTACCAACAAGCGGAACGAATACTTGTCTTTTAATGCTGCAATCTCAGTCAGTCTTCCCTGATCACCGGCCATACCGAATACACCTTCAGTTATAACCAGAATACCACCAGCTTTTTGCTTTTCTATTAATGCAGTTGATCGTTGTAATTGTTTTTCCAGGTCTTCAATATCGTTGTGTTTGAAAACATACCTGTGACCCGGGTGAAGACGAAGTCCATCAATGATACAGGCATGGCTTTCGGCATCATAAACGATTACATCATGACGGCCGCAAAGCACATCTATCAAACTAACCATTCCCTGGTAACCGAAGTTTACAAGTACCGCATCTTCCTTCATTACAAATGTTGCCAGTTCTGACTCTAACTGTTCATGCAGGTTGCTGTTACCGCTCATCATACGGGCACCCATCGGGTAAGCAAGTCCAAACTCTTTAGCTCCATCTGCGTCTGCTTTTCTTACTTCAGGATGGTTAGCCAATCCCAAATAATTATTCAGGCTCCATACAATCATTTCTTTGCCACGGAATTTCATCCGGCTACTGATCTCACCTTCCAGTTTTGGAAATGCAAAATATCCATGAGCTCTTTCGCGGTATTGACCAATTGGGCCATAATTCTTCAATAAACGTTCAAAAATATCAGCCATATAGTTAGTATGATTTAGATAATAAAAACGGAATTTAAGTGGCGCAAAGGTAAGGTTTTGCCGTAAATCCTAAATAGGTGAAAACTTGTGACTTAGGTGTGAGTTTCTTAGCTATTTTTCCTGATTCCATAGATCAGTTCATCGAGGAACTCCCCATTCTTGAAGATGGTTTTTTCGAATCTTGCTTCCAAAACAAACCCGGATTTTTCCAAAGCTTTTTGCGAAGCAATATTTGTTCCAAATGGAATGGCATAAATACGGGTAATGTCAAAAGTTTTAAAACCGTATTCCACCATTTGATTGATAGCTTTTGTAATGATCCCCTTGCCCCAAAAAGGTTCTGCAAGCCAATATCCAAGTTCAGCATTTTTACACATAATGTCTTCTTGTGGAAAAACTCCAATTCCACCACTAGCTTTACCTTCAATTTCTATAGCAAATACTTTTTGCGGTTCATTCTTACTAACCATTTCGATAAACCTGGTACCAGCTTCTTTGGTATAAGGATGAGGAAACATATTCCGCATGTACTTTGCAATGTTGAAATTATTTCCATATTCAACTAGTGCATCAAGATCGTTATTATTCCAGGGGCGAAGTATGAATTGCATTTTACAATAGATATTAAGTAAGATAAAATAAAAACCCGGTCTTTCGACCGGGCAATTATTTAGAACCCCTTTTTGTCGTCTTTTGTATTTTTCTTTTCAGGGTTCTTTACATATTTCTCTAACCATTGGAACTGTTCATTTAATAGATGGAGCAAATTTTCTCTTCCCTGGTACCCGTGGCTTTCATAAGGAAGGCTTAAATATTTCACTGTTCCGCCATGCCCTTTAATCGCATTAAACATTCTTTCACTTTGAATTGGGAATGTTCCTGTATTGTTATCCATATCTCCATGAACTAATAAAATTGGTGTCTTTATTTTGTCAGCATTACTGAAAGGGCTCATTTCGTTATAGAGGTCAGGAGCCTGCCAATAAGTACGGTCTTCGTTTTGGAAGCCAAAAGGTGTCAATGTTCTGTTATAAGCACCACTTCTTGCAATCCCGGCCTTAAACAATTTGGTATGCGCTAAAAGATTTGCCGTCATAAATGCACCGTAGCTATGACCACCAACTGACATTCGGTTTTTGTCGCCAACACCGATCGAGTCAAGCACATTTATTGCAGCTTCAGCATTTAATGTTAGCTGCTGAATGAAATCGTCATTTGGTTTTTTGTCCTTACTGGTAGCTACGATAGGCATTTCCGCATTATTAAATACTGCATAGCCTTGAGTAACATAAAAGATTGGAGATCCACCGTTTACCAATGTGAACCTATGTTCACTTCCACGAACCTGAGCTGCATCTGCCGCAGAGTTAAATTCCCTTGGATAAGCCCAGATCAATACCGGCAGTTTTCCATCACGGTCTTTATTATATCCTTTCGGCAAGTATAGATCACCGGTGAGGTCAACACCATCAGCCCTTTTATATTTTATTTTTTCTTTTGTCACTCCATCCATTTGCGGATAAGGATTGGTGAAATGAGTGATCTGTTTATCTGCAATTTTTGTTTTCAGATTTTTGATCCAATAGTTGGGTACAACTGATTCGTTTTCTTTTCTTGTTAGTAATTCAAGCTTATCTGCATCTAAAACTTTAACGATGCTCTCATAGAATCCTTCGTTACATCTCCAAATGATCTCTGTTTTTTTCGTTGTAAGATCAAAGGTCGCAAGAAATGGTAAGTCACCTTTTGGTGAGCTTCCGGTCGTATTATTCATCAATAATTTGGTGCCGTTATCGATCAGTTTTACAACATCTCTTTTCCATTGATTCTGCTCTGTAACAGGGTTACCTGGATTTGAATAAGCATCTGTAATGTTTCTTTCCATCAATAATGTTATTTCCCCAGTAGAGGGATTATATTGACTGACCTGTGTTTTTTGCTTTCCTCTTAATCCTTCATATATCATAGCGAAAGTTGCATTGCCCCATGAAACTCCCTGGTATCTCATCTGTGTTTTGAATAATTGTTTTGGTTCTGTATTGAAAGGAGCAGCTAAAGCATAAATAGCATCATGAAAATCAACATTCTTCTTTATCATACCACTGTCCAACGGCATGCACCATGTTACAGTTGCGGCCTGGTCATCTCTCCATTCAAAATTTCTTGGGACCATTTGTACATTGTCATAGCCAGATGGAGCTGTTTCAGATGAAGGAAGATCGGCTAGGTGCTTCACAACTTTTCCATTCATATCGGTTATTACTATTGTTGAAGGGAAACCACCTGCGGGAACCGTATAAGAGAATGGTTTCTTTAGTGTACGTACGATCATATATTTTTTGTCTGGAGAAATGCTTGTACTGGCATAAATAGCAGGACTTCCAATTTTTGTCTCCACACCATTTACATTTTTTACTAATTGTGTAGTAGCATAGAATTCATACAATTTCTCATCATAAGGACTTTTGATAAGATCCTGGTAAGTTGGACGGGGAGAAGCTTTGCCATAATTTTCTTGTACTGTAGGTCCGGTTGGTACTGCTGGTCTTACCGGTGCAGCTGAAGCTGGCTTAATGATCGTTCTGTATATTAATGTTGTTGCATCATACCATTGAAGTCCTCCGGAGATGACATTCAAAGGTGTTTTGTTCACTTTCATTGCTTTCTGAGTAACTATATCAATTACATATAAGTCTACTTGTGTTGGGGTTGTATTGGTGAATGCAATTTTTTTATCATCGGGACTAAAGGAAATGTTTCCTGCATATAATGGAGAAGGCAGGCCTGTTATTTTAAAATCTTTACCAGTTTGAATATTTCTCAACGAAAGATCATTAATAAAATTCTGGCGGCTGGGTGAAAAGTTTGCAGGATCAATACGAAGGCCAGCTATCTTAAGTTCAGGTCTCGCCAGTTCTTCAACAGATGGATAACTGTTGCTTTGCATGAAAAGCATCCAATGTCCTTTATCATCCACTCTTACACCAGGTGTTGGTTTTGCCAATAGCATATCAGCAATGTCTTTTGGTGGCATGGTATAGCCGGCATCATTCTGTGCTTCTGTGGTAATTGCAATAAAAAGCAAACAGGAAAAAATCAGAGCATAACGTTTGGTAAGCATGGAATAAATTTTAGAGGAACAAGATAAGTAAGAAATGAATAATGTGATTCGCCGCTGATGGAAATATTAGATCTATAATAGATTTAGTTAATGAGTAAGCAAAACATCCTGTAATTCATTCTTCTTTTTGAACACAGAATTAGCGAATGGGCAAAGAGGAATTATCTTGATAGCATTAGATCTTGCATAGTCAACAGCGGCAGCTACCATTAAAAAGCCAGCATTCTTTCCTCTCAATTCATCTTTAACCTCAGTGTGATCAATGATCATTTTATCAGGACCAGCCATCGAGTATGTCATTTTTGCAATTGGTTGCTCTTGTTCACCAATATAAAAAAAGCCTTTACTTGGATACTGTTTGTGTTGAATTTGCATGGACAAGCTTTAAATTTCTATAAAACTAAAAATAATTGGGCAATTATAATTTTGCCTCTATATTTGTTCCATAATGAAACAGATAATAAGCAAAATATGGTGGTGGCATACAACTCGTAAGGGGCTGTAATGTTATTACTGTATTTAAAAAATATATCCAGCCCCGACAATGTTCGGGGCTTTTAATTTTTTAGAATGAAGAAGATTGAAATAAATACTTTTTGTAAACGGATGCTGGCAGATGTTTTTACTCCTGTAAGTATTTACCTGCGGCTGCGGGATCGGTTCAGGGATACTATTCTGCTGGAAAGTACCGATCATCATACTGCGGAAAATAGTTATTCGTTTATCTGTATCAATGCTATTGGTGGCGTAGAGATCAGATCGGCAGAATTAATGGAAACTAAATTGCCGGGCAGAAATCCTGAAAAAATAATTCTGAACAAAAAAACAGATGTTGCTCAGATATTGTGGGATTTCATGCAGAATTTTGAAATAAAGAATAACAATATAAAAGAGGAAAGATTTGCACAGGGATTATATGGTTACACGACTTATGATGCTGTGCAGTTTTTTGATACGTTAAGCCTTTTAAATCGGAGTTCATCACCTACTGCTATTCCATTAATGCGATACCGGCTTTACCAATATGTAATTGCCATCAATCATTTTAAAGATGAACTGTTTATTTGTGAGAATAAAATTGCTGGTGTTGAAAGTGAAGTAGAAGTGGTTGAATCGTTGATACGAAGTAAAGATGTACCTGTATATCCATTCTCTTCTAAAGGTGAGGAGACAACCAATATGTCTGATGATGAGTACAGGATGATGGTAGAAAAAGGAATTGCCAGTTGTCATCGTGGAGATGTATTCCAGATTGTATTAAGCAGAAAGTTTGAACAAAAATTTATAGGTGATGAGTTCAATGTGTACCGGGCTTTACGTAGTGTAAATCCATCTCCTTATTTATTCTACTTCGATTATGGTGATTATAAGCTGATGGGTTCTTCTCCGGAAGCACAATTAGTGATTCAAAACGGTACAGCCGTTGTACATCCGATTGCCGGAACATTTAAAAGAACCGGTAATGATGAGGCGGATAAAAAAGCTGCTGAATTGCTTTTGGAAAATGCAAAAGAAAATGCAGAACATGTAATGCTGGTTGACCTGGCAAGAAATGACCTGAGCCGTGTTTGTGATGAAGTAACTGTTGCTCACTACCGACAGGTGCAATACTTCTCACATGTTATTCATTTGGTGAGTGAAGTGAAAGCAAAACTGAGAGAAAATAGTAATCCATTTGAGTTGATGGCGAAGACCTTTCCGGCTGGAACATTGAGTGGTGCACCCAAATTCAAAGCAATGGAATTGATCGATCGTTATGAGCCAACTGCCAGAAGTTATTATGGTGGTTCTATAGGTTTCATGGGTTTTGATGGCAGTTGTAATCATGCTATAATGATCAGAACTTTTTTAAGCCGAAATAATACGTTGACTTACCAGGCTGGTGCAGGAGTGGTGGCTGCAAGTGATCCTGAAAGTGAACTGCAGGAAGTGAACAATAAATTAGGAGCATTAAAAAAGGCGATTGAAATGGCAGCTTCCCTAAATCTCTCCGAAGGAGGGACTTTATGATCTGGTAATAAGGATAGTTTTAAAGAATACATTTTTTCATTATGCTGAATAATAAAAAAGATAATAGTGCTGAAGGCGACCAAAAGCCACCCTTGCGGGGAGGATTGGAGGGGCCGAGAATACTTGTTTTTGATAACTATGATTCATTCACTTACAACCTGGTGCACCTGGTTGAAAAGATCATTCATAAGAAAGTGGATGTATTTCGAAACGACCAGATCGCTTTAGAGAAAGTAAAGGAGTACGATAAGATCATTTTATCTCCGGGTCCGGGAATACCAGAAGAAGCAGGATTGCTATTATCACTAATTAAAGAATATGCTGCTTCCAAATCAATTTTAGGAGTTTGCCTCGGACACCAGGCAATCGGCGAAGCTTTTGGAGGAAAGCTGATCAATCTTTCAACTGTTTATCATGGAGTCGCTACCCCGATTGAAGTAGATGAAGATAAAAAGAGTCAGCTCTTTAAAGGGATGCCTAAAACAATTGAAGTAGGACGTTATCATAGCTGGATCATAAGCGATGAAAGCTTTCCTGAAGAACTGGAAGTAACAGCAAGAGATGCGAATAATTATATCATGGCATTGCAACATAAAAAATTTGATGTACAAGGAGTGCAGTTTCATCCGGAAAGTGTGTTAACGCCGGACGGGGAAACAATTATGAGAAATTGGTTGAATAATTAGCCACAGAAATACTGAAACACAGAACTGATTCTGTGCCTCTGTGCTTCAGTGGCAAATAAAATACAATGAAAAAATATTTACAATATTTATTTGAGCATAAGACTCTAAGCCGTGAAGTCGCTAAAGAGGTATTAGTGAATGTTGGCAAAGGAATTTATAATGAGCATGAAGTAACAGCATTCATGACAGTTTACCTGATGCGAAGCATAACCATTGAAGAGCTACAGGGATTCAGAGATGCCTTGCTGGAATTATGTGTGAAAGTTGATTTGGGGAGTTATGAAACAATTGATATAGTGGGTACAGGTGGTGATGGTAAGAATACATTCAACATTTCTACATTGTCTTGCTTTATTGTAGCAGGTGCAGGGCTTAAAGTTGCCAAGCATGGTAACTATGGGGCATCTTCCATCAGCGGTTCCAGTAATGTGATGGAACAATTGGGTTATACTTTCAAAAGCGATAATACCCAGC
>CAYVSH010000143.1:0-8119 GCA_964453625.1 uncultured Chitinophaga sp. | reverse complement strand
AAAGAAGTACCAATGGCAGCAATTATATTTCAATTGGCAATGTAACAGCAGCCAATACAGCCGGATTTCATCAATACGGTTATACTGATAACAATATCACAGCATTGGGAGTGCCGGTAGTGTATTACAGGCTGAAGCAAATTGATACAGACAGCCGTTTTAAATATTCAGGCATCATTGCCTTGTCAATAGAGAATAAGAATAAAGTACTTCTTTATCCCAATCCGGCAACCGACAACCTGAACATCACTATATCAGTAAACCGTACAGAAAAGATACAGGCAAGAATAGTTGATATGACCGGCAGAGAAATTATACAGCGGCAATGGAATATTTCGGTAGGCAGTACATCATTGCAGCTGGATATCTGTACACTTTCACAAGGGATGTATTACCTGCAGGTAAATGGAGAAACGATCAAAGAGACAAGATCATTTATAAAAAAATAGAGCAACCACCATTCTTTTTTTCATGCTCATTTCGACCACCGGCGGGCAATATGCCCGCCTTTTTATTTGCTTTGAATAAATATCCATAACTTGTTTAACCTTCCCTTTGCAAGCCACATCTCCGACCTTATTGTTTACAAACAACCAAAACCAACCACCATGTCAACCAACATTGCTGCACCTGTTTCTCAATCAGAACGTATTCATATCATTGACGCATTGAGAGGCATTGCTATTCTCGGCATTTTATTAATGAACATTCCGGGCTTCGGCTTACCTGCTCCGGCTTCTTATGGAGACCTTACTGTATTAAATGAAATGGGAACCATCAACCAAAAAACTTGGTTTGTGATTGATTGGATTTTTGAGGGAAGCCAGAGGGCTTTGTTCTCTACTTTATTTGGAGCAGGATTGATCTTGTTCATCACCCGCCAGGAAAAAAAGACTGATGGCTTATGGCCTGCTGATTATTATTTCCGCCGCCAGCTATGGTTGTTGCTGTTTGGTTTGTTCAATGCATTTATATTGTTATGGATGTGGGACGTTCTTTTCCACTATGCCTGCTGTGGAATGATATTATTTGCATTCAGAAGAAAATCACCAAAGTTTTTATTAAGTGCTGCTTTTATTTGTTTATTACTGATGACGGTAAGGGAGAATGCAGATTTCTACAGGGATAAAGCAAAGATCCATAAAGGAGAGATCGTAGCAGCTATTGATACTACCAAAACAAAACTGAATCCGGTACAGCAGGCGCAACTCGAAGCCATGACAGGATTTAAAGAAGAATCATCACCTGAAGCAAGAAAAAAGGAAATGAAAAAAAGCCAGCGGAGTATGACAGGCAGTTATGCAGAGCTATACAAATACCAGAGCGGCAGAAGTTTTTATATGGAGACGGCATTCCTTTATAATGGCATATGGGATTTGTTACTATTCATGTTCATAGGCATGGCTTTTTTTAAGAATGGAGTGTTGGTTGGGAATGCCTCTTCAAGAACGTATTGGCTCATGCTGATCATTGGGATTGGTGTGGGGCTGGTATTATCGTGGTTCAGGTTGCAGCCACTGATAGAACACCAGTTCAACAAATTCACTTATACAAAGCAGGTGCAATTTGAGTATTATGAAATATCAAGGGTCTTCAGGGCCATCGGCATTTTTGGTTTTATCATGTTGCTTTATAAATCGGGTTGGTTCAAATGGTTTTTTAAATTGATGAGACCGGTTGGGCAAATGGCATTTACCAATTACCTGGCACAGTCATTATTGTGCGGCCTGTATTTCTATGGAATAGGATTTGGCATGTTTGGCCAATTACAACGCTATGAACTATACTATGTAGTTGCTGTTGTTTGGGCGTTACAGATCATATGGAGCCATATCTGGCTGCGTTATTTCAGATTTGGTCCGCTGGAGTGGGCCTGGCGAAGTCTAACTTATTGGAAAAGACAGCCAATGCGAAAGATAGGTCAGAAGGAAGTAAATGTCGTTCCTTAAAAATAAAGAAGCATTGCTTTTGGTTTAAACTGGTGTAACTTAGAAAGAGCAATTGCGGCTATGCAAAAGAAAGACATATTGATCATTGAGAACCTGGCCGAGTTTGAAAAAAAGATCAACCGGGACAACAGGGCCTATGATGTCAATATGATGGTGATGCCCGGCACTCTGGAAGACAAACACAAAGATGTTGATCCTGAAAAAGGGATACAGGCATTGCGCCGTAAGTTCAATCTTATTTATCTGTTATTGGATGGGGTACATGATTCTTTTCTTGGAGCGGATTACCGGTGGCTGAAGCAAAATGACCTGGTTATTGTTCCGGAAAATATGGTATATGCATCAAAGAATGTTCGTAATTGTAAAGGTTATTGCATTCACTTCAAAACAGAGTTTATTCAGCCACTTCTGCATAAACCACTAGCTGAAGAATTTCCTTACCTCGGTATGGAGGCCGAACACATTATAAATATTACAGAAGAAGAAAGCCAGTTGGTACAAAAATCTTTTCGGGATATAATAAAAGAATACGAAAGGTTCTCTCCCGAAAAAGATTACCTGCTCCGCAACTTTATTCATATCCTTTTACTACGGGTAAGGGAGATCTACAGGCCACATGCAAAAAAAATAAATGAGACAGCAACCCGGTCTATGAAGATAGCCGGTGAGTTCAAACGCCTTGTCGAAAAGAATTTTATCGCCAGCAGGGAAGTGCAGCAATATGCCGCCATGCTGCATATCACACCTAAGCATTTATCGGAAGTAGTGAAAGAACATACCGGTAAATCGCCAAAGGAACTTATTAACGATATGCTGCTGCTTGAGTCAAAAGTACTCTTAGGCTCTACCGATCTTACCGTTACAGAAATTGCCCATCGTCTTCGCTTTGGCGACCAGGCTCATTTTTCTCATTTCATAAAACAGCATACCAGCTGTTCCCCGCAGGAGCTTCGCAAAAAGCTCTGATTTCTGCATATCCTCCCGAAATTTCTACAAGGTGTTGGCTCCTTTTCCGGCTCATTTTTGTTGGGAGTTGTTTGATTAACGTAAACAGCTCACAACAAATATTTTTTAATCATTAAATAAATAACAATGAAAACAATGACAGCAGAACATGTTGCAAAGGCAATTGTAAAGAACTTCAGCCAGCCGGATGAGGTAAGGGAATTTCCAAAAGGAAAACTGGAACTAGTTAATATAGGCGGAGCAATGATTGGCAAAGCCACATTCGAACCCGGATGGAAATGGTCCGAATCTGTGCAGCCTATCGCTAAAACAAAAAGTTGCGAAGCACCACATTTCCAGTATCATTTAGCAGGAGTGATGATGGTGAAGATGGATGATGGCAGCATGCATGAATGCCGGCCTGGTGATATTTCATTGCTGCCTTCAGGACATGATGGATGGGTAGTGGGAGATGAGCCTGCTGTGCTGGTAGATTTCCAGGGAATGATTGACTATGCAAAACCTCATTAATCATATCATCATTTGTTTAATTAATTACCATGTACATAATAAGAGATATTTTTCAATTACATTTTGGTGCATTTAAGGAAGCAAAAGCATTGCTGGATGAAGCCTACAGCAAAGGATTATTGCCTGATGCAAAATCAGCAAGGGTGTTATCCGATTTTACAGGCGATAGTTACCGGCTCATTTTTGAAGAAGGTTATGAGACCTTGGCCGATTATGAAAGATCGTTGAGTGAAAGCATGGGCAAAGCCGCCTGGAAAAAATGGTACGAAAAGTTCAAACAGCATATAGCATCATCGCACAGGGAGATATTGAAACAGGTAATCTAGTACGATGTTGTGTTTTATCAAGCTACTTTCTTTGCCTTCAAAACAGCGAGTCCCTTCAGGGTTTCTTCGCTGTTGTTTTTTAGAAAGCCCATCTTTTGAGAATTGAAATAAAACTTTTCACCCGATGGACGGGTGATGGAAAACCATTTCAGCATCCGCCAGTCAGCTTCAGCTTGCACATCACATTCGTCCAGGTTGAACTCAATGGGTGTTTCGCCGGGTTTTGTCTGGTAATAAACCGTTTTGCCTTTCAGGTAAAGCACTCCATATGAATCATAGAATTTAAATGAGTTTTTATACCGCTTAAAATTGGCGTAATGATATAAGGCTGAGTAGTCAACAGGTTGGTTCAGGCTTTTCATTACGGCTTTGTACCGTTGTTCTTTTGCATTGAACATAAAAATAACAACCAATACTCCGATGATACCTCCTATAATTGCTCCTGTTATCATAAGCTGATTTTTTGTAAATATTGAAATTAAAAAAGACAATGAATAACCCGTTCACCCCAAAGGGTGAAAATTACTTCATTTAGTTTTCAGTGCCGGCCCATACAAAGCTTTTCCTGCTTTTACGCCATTATGCTTTTCATTTTCGACTGTCACCACTCCATTTACAATTACATAATGAAAACCTTTTGAGTAGGCATGTGGTTTTTCAAAAGTGGCCATATCCTTTACTTCTTTTTCATCAAAGATTACTATGTCAGCAGCCATTCCTTCTTTTATAAGTCCACGGTCTGTTAACTGAAATTTCTGTGCAGGCAGAGATGTCATCCGCCTGATAGCTTCTTCAAGTGTGATCACTTTTTCTTCCCGTACATATTTACCCAATACCCTTGCATTGGTTCCATATCCTCTTGGGTGTGGCATACCTGATCCCAGTACCCGTATAGAAGCATCACTGGCAAACATATTGAAGGGGTATTGCATAATGCGTTTTACATCTTCATCACCCATTCCATGAAAAACAGCACTGGCACCGCCGGCCATCATAATATCAATCACGGTTAATGCTTCTTCTTTTGCTTTGTGTTTTCTTCCTTTCATCAGGTTGATCTGTTCAATACTTTTACCGTTATAAGAAGTATCGGGAGAAAAGTTAGCCACTACAGCATAGTTAAAATGCTTGAGCTTTCTTTTCTTAAGTTTGGCTAACATGGAACCAATCACATACTTTCTTACTTCAGGTCTTTGCAATCTTGCTTTGATGGAATCCTGTCCGTCAGCCAAAATCTCATCGGGTATTAAAGTGCTGATGGAAGTGCTGCTGGCAGTGTAAGGATACTGATCAATGGTAACATCAATACCTTCTCTTCTGGCAGCTTCTACCATGGGTATAGTTTCTTTGCTTCGTCCCCAGTTGTGCTGTCCGCTTAGTTTAAAGTGAGAAATTTGAACCGGCAAGCCGGCTTCTCTGCCAATAGTTATCGCTTCATCAATGGCTTGTGTCACACTATCACCTTCATCCCGCATATGCGTAGCATACACTCCTTTGTATTTGGAAACAATCTTGGCAAGATCAACGATCTCTGGTGTTTTGGTATAAGTGCCCGGTATATAAATTAACCCGGTTGACATTCCCACCGCACCATCTTTCATGGCCTTTTCTACCAGTTCTTCCATCCTTTTCATTTCTTCGGGTGTGGCTTCCCGGTTGGCCCGGCCCATTACTGCTTTGCGTATATCATTATGGCCTATGAGTGTTGCCACATTTATGGAAAGTTTTAATGAATCTATCCAGGCCAGGTATTTTTTTACATCCACATTGGACGAACCACAGTTGCCGGTAATACAGGTAGTAACACCATCTAATATAAAACTGGTGGATTTAGGGTCTTTCGCTTCATCATCTTCCAGGTGGGTATGCACATCAATAAATCCCGGGGCAACGATCAGTCCTTTGGCATCAATCGTTTTTTTGGAAGTTACATTCAGCCCTCTTCCTGTTATTTTGATCTTGCCGTTATTAACCGCAACATCACCATAATACCAGCTGTTTCCCGTTCCGTCTATAATCTTTCCGTTGATAATAAGAATGTCACAATCCTGTGCAGTTACACTAAATGGTAGTAGCAGAAAAAATAAGATGCGTTTCATAGACGGAAGGTACAAAAACAAGAGCAGGTATTTTGTAAGCAGGTTGCTAAAGGTTCATGTTGTGAACAGCTTTGGTTTCATATCATTGTAGTTCTTGAATTTTGTTTTCCTTTTGTCACATAAAATATTCCAATTCCTAAGATTATGCAACCAATTACAACATAAGACATAGTCTTTAAGTTGGCATTCCCTGTTTTTATTGGATTAACTTGAACATTATCTGCGGCAGATACTTGTACTTCGTTTTTGTCAGAACCTTCCAGAACCCAAAGTTTGTTTTTGTTGTCAAATGTTCCATGCAATGGAGCCCAATTCCCTTTCGAAGTATAAACAGTCGAAATACTTCCGTTACCGTCAATTTTTCTTATTGTTTTATCGCTGAAAACTGCTGCATATATATTTTTAGCATTGTCTTGCCAAATTCCCCAGATTAGAACATCTTTTCCCGATTTTGAGTTGTTTATCTGTCTTGAAACAGTCGTTATATTTCCCAAGCTGTCAACCCGGAAAATTGAGTTGCCAGAAGCGTACAACAAGTTTCCATCGTCTTGCGGATGAAGCCAATTAACATTTTTAAAATTTCCTGTCGCATATATTGTTTCTCTGCCATCAGGTGTTTTTATATAGATGTGGTTTGTATCACTATGAGGTTTCAGAAACCGTTTAATATAAAATTCATTGTTCTTTTTGTCTCTGGCTAATGAAAAATCCTGAATAATATATGCCTCTTTCATCCCCAAAACTGTGTCAATGCGTCCATTTGAGCGAAGCACCCACAAGTAGTGGTAAAACTTTTCAGTTTTATCATCATAGTATCCGCCTTCTCCATAAAGATTGTCATTTTGGTCAATAAACAATTCGTGAGTGTGAACATTTGGAACAGCGATTGTTTTTTTGCCATCGCTGATTTTCCATACTTGATGTAAGTCGGTAAAAAAGATATTGCCTTTACTATCCTTAACAATGCCAACACCCGGATGCGCAAGAGTAGATATGGGAAGAATAAACATCAATAGACAATATAGTTTTCTCATGGGATTTTGAGTTTTATTATGTCTGAAGAGGGCTAGTGTTCGGAAAAGATTTTTAGGTTTACATAAATCATCTCCCTTATTTTATTCTGCATGAACATTCGTGATGTTTGCTGATATGTTTTATTGATTCAATGCAGAGTTCCTTTAAAACGGGTAAGTTGATGTCGGAAAGTTTTTTTACATAAATACAGGCTTTACTCATCTTAAACTTTCCAAGGTCTGCTATTATTTTTTTGCTTTTTGGTGTGTCAGAATAAACATAAAGTGTGAGTGCTGCTTTTCTTGGTGAAAAGCCAAGAACAGGGGCGTCTCCTTCGTGTCCGCTTGCATATTTATAATGGTAGTTGCCAAAACCGATAATGCTTGGCCCCCACATTGTAGGTTCAGAATCTGACCACTTCTGCATAAGTTCAACCAGGCGAAGGCTGTCTGCTTTTTTCTGCTCATTATCAACGAATGAATTTATAAAGTCAATCACATTGACTTTTGTATATGTTGTCTTGTTTTTTGTAGCCATACTATATGTAAATTAATATTTAATCAGGCTATTAGTAAAGTAACTACAATCTGGCAAAATTGTATATTATCTGATGTGCCAAAATTCTAAGCTACTTTTTATTTGGAATAAGGTTCGAAAAAGTTTAAACATATCGCTAAAGCATTGAAGATGTGGCGGTATACTGTGGTACGTTCCAAACCAGGGTTGATTTAAGATACAAAAGCGGATCATTTATTCTTTTGCACGGTTTTTATCATCTGACGAAACCGATTTGGGAACTTATTATTTTTTTGCAGCCAGTAACTCATCATCAGAGGATTGTTATATGAACAACTTTTGATAATTACCTTCGTTCTATGCCTGTTCAGATCGCCACTCTGCATGATATTCCTGCCTTGGTAGCCCTGGTCAACAGTGCTTACCGCGGCGAGGTTTCCAAAGAAGGTTGGACCACCGAAGCCAATATCATTGCCGGTGAGTATCGCATATTGCCAACAGAAATGGAAGAGCTGATGAAAAGACCCGGTGTAGTATTCCTGAAAGCAGAGAATAAGGACAAACAAATAGAAGGCACTGTGTTTTTAGAAAAAAGAGGAGAGCAGTTATACCTCGGTATGCTATCCGTAGCTCCGGGTTTGCAAGGCAAGGGCATTGGGCATCAACTTATATTGGCAGCTGAAGAATATTGCAAACAACAACACTTGGCCTCCATTATCATGCGGGTTATTCATTTGCG
>CAYVSH010000142.1:6166-8136 GCA_964453625.1 uncultured Chitinophaga sp. | reverse complement strand
TTCGTTAATGCCTTCAGCTTTCAGCATGGCAATAAAATCGCCGGTGTAGTAACGCTGGTCCACCACCACCACTTTTTCATAGTTATTTACCAGGAAAGGGGCAAAGGCATTGCCATAAGATTCTTTTACGACGGCGATCTTGCGGCCGTTTTTATGCTGCGTTTCCATTTTTACAATGGGCTGGTCGCCTTGCAGGAAGACTGAATAGCTATTAGGCCCACTGGCACCTTCACCATACATTTTTGATTTGTTCCAGTAACCAATTTTATTATTACCAATATAGAAGTCTACAGAATCAGGGAACAGGTAATACCGAACCGAATCGGGGTTGCTTTGCAAACCGGGGTCTCTTGTTAAACGGTACAATGATCCGAGAAAAGATGGTTTTGTTTTATAAGGGATTCCGTCCAATGACACAGGTGTCAATCCTGCTGCAGCACAAAAAGCACGGTAAGCATAATAGGCGCCAAGGCTTGTCCAGTGATGATCGGTATTGAAATAAATGTATTCATTGCGATGTTTCCTTATCTCATCAATGGCCCACACTTTTTTGATATTGCTGTCCAGTGTATTGTAAATATTCTCAATGGCAGGCCTGTTAGGTTTTTGCAGGCTGGCATATTTTTCTGTTATCTCAAATTCCAGCGCCACCGGAATGATAAGGTTATAAATCTGTATGTCCGGGCTTAATAATTTGTTGTAGCTATTAATAACACCGGCATAGGATTTACCCATGGCCGGCCCTCCGCCAAACATTTCAAAAGCCCTGTTCTTGAATACAAATACTTTTTTCTTTATTTCACCCACTGCACCATCATCTGGCAGCGGCCCACTGATCACTTCATCATTATTCTTGGTGGTATCTGTTTTTTCGTTGGCTTCTGCATCATTGGCGGGGTCATAAATTTTTATATCAGTGCCCTGAAAGCCGATTGTGTTTCTGAAATTACCAGATATACTGATCCAGTTATTACGCATTGGGAAGTTATCAGCATAATACAATTCCATCTGCCTGAAATATTCACCGCTCCAGAAGGCACTGTCGGTATATTTTGGCAGCGGTGTCAGCTTACGGTTCTCCATTTCAGAAATGGTTTCCTTCCTGGGCACCAGCGATGCAACACCACCAATGGTGAGCAATACCACAAACAATATGATGTTGATATATTGCATGGTGCCGTTAGTATTTTTATTCTCACTCATTAATCAACCTGTTGTCCGGTCAGAACCGGAAATAAATAAAAGGGTTATAGCTTTTGCCTACCAGTTGCGCCACGCATAAGAAAAGAAAAATAAAATTCAATCCCAGCGAGGCCCATTGAAAATATGCCGGTTTGCGAAGCCTGTTTTCTACTGTATCCGCCACTTTCTGATATACAGGCATACACAATACCAGTGCCAGTATGAACCAGTATAAGTTGGCTGTAATATCATTGGTCAGTTGTATATCCCATGCATTGGCACTGCCGAATGAAAACAGTTTAACAGTATAATCGCCCAGCCTTGCTGTATCAGTAAAATAAAAAATCACCCATCCCGGAACAATGATGAGCAATGCATATACATGTGAAATGAATTTGGGTAGCTTCTTCAGCAAGTCAAGCAAAAATGCTTTCTCAATTGCAATGAACACAAAGAAGTAAAGTCCCCAGAAAATAAAGTTCCAGCTGGCACCATGCCACATGCCGGTAAGAAACCAGACGATAAAGAGATTGAGATATACCCGTTTCTTGTTTCCGCCGAGTGGTATATACACATAGTCTTTAAAGAAAGTACCCAATGAGATATGCCATCGCCGCCAGAAATCTGTTATAGATGTTGCAGTATACGGGTATTTGAAATTCTCATGATAATGGAAGCCAAACATCCAGCCAAGACCAATGGCCATATCAGAATAGCCGGAGAAATCGAAATAGATCTGTATAGCGAACATGATGAGACCAAACCAGGCAGCACCAGTACTTAAGCCT
>CAYVSH010000142.1:0-6136 GCA_964453625.1 uncultured Chitinophaga sp. | reverse complement strand
GCGATATCTGCATCCATATATTTAGCTACAAGCTCAGCAGCGATATTGGCAATCACTACTTTTTTAAATAAACCAATACAAAAACGGGTAACCCCTTTGCTGATGTCGCTTAATCTTTCTTTCCGGTTATCAATTTCATCGGCAATATGTGCATAGCGGACGATGGGGCCGGCCACCAACTGGTGAAACAATGAAACGAACATCAGGAATTTTGGAAAAGATTTTTGAGCTTTCACTTCGCCACGATATACATCCACCACATAAGAAATTGTCTGGAACGTATAGAATGAAATACCAATGGGCAATCCATAACCCGGTGAAGTGAATGAAGTGCCGAAGATGGCATTTACATTCTCTACAATAAAAACATCATACTTGAATGTGATGAGCAAACCGAGATTGAAGACCAGTGTAGAAACGATTCCGATCTTTGCCCATTTAGTACCCCTGAACTTTTCTATCCACAAAGCATTGATATAATCGATCAATGCGGAGAATACCATCAATGTGATCCAGATAGGTTCACCCCAGCTATAAAAAGCCAGTGAAAAAATAATAAGCACCCAATTTCTCCAGCTGGTATTTTTTGAGCTGTAATAAAGAATCAGATTAAGCGGCAGAAACAGGAAAAGGAAAATCAGGCTTGCAAATACCATGGTTTATCTGGTAATTATTTAGCTGCTCAAAATACTACTTTACCCTATGAAACAAAATGAATACAATGTTTTTTTTGAAAAACTTTCAGAATTAACAGCACAAGAGTCAAATCAATCATCAATAGTTAACTTCGCCGCTAAATAACAATACATGCAATTAACAGCAAAACTGGTGCAGGTACTTCCGATGCAAACAGGAACAGGCAAGAATGGTGAATGGAAAAAACAGGATATCATTGTAGAAACAGAAGGGCAGTACCCAAAGAAAGTTTGTGTTTCCATCTGGGGCGATAAAATAAAAACGGATGTATTAAAAGAAGGTGCATCATTGAATATTTCCTTTGATGTTGAAAGCCGTGAATATAATGGCCGCTGGTACACCGATGTGAAAGCCTGGAAGGTAGAACCTGCTGATGGAGCTGCAACTACTACTTATGCAGATCATGAACATCCTGACACTTTCCGGGATGAAGAAGAGAAAGATGACCTGCCGTTTTAAATAAGATTATAATTCCTTTCTGAGCCTTGCCACAGGAATATTGAGTTGTTCCCTGTATTTGGCTACTGTTCGGCGGGCAATATTGTAACCTTTTTCCTGCAGCAGTTCAGTGAGGGCTTCATCACTAAGGGGCCGCTTTTTGTTTTCCTCCTCTATCAGATCACTAAGTATCTTTTTTACTTCTCTTGTAGATACTTCTTCACCGCTATCTGTACTTAGTGATTCACTGAAGAAGAACTTCAAACGATAAGTGCCGAATTCTGTTTGAACAAATTTGCTGTTGGCCACCCGGCTTACGGTGGATATATCCAGGTTGGTCTTTTCTGCAATATCTTTCAATATCATCGGCTTCATTTCTGTTTCATCCCCGGTGAGGAAGAAATTGTATTGATGTTCCATGATGGAGTTCATTGTACTTAGCAACGTATGCTGCCGCTGTTTGATGGCATCAATGAACCATTTTGCAGAATCAATCTTTTGTTTGATGAAGAGAACAGCTTCTTTCTGTCGTTTGTCTTTTTTGGCACCACGGTCATATTCTTTCAGCATATCCCTATACCCTTCGCTGATGCGGAGCTCCGGTGCATTTCGGCTGTTGAGTGTAAGCTCCAGCTTGCCTGCATTGTTATGGATAAAGAAATCGGGTACAATATAACTTTCTGCTTTATTGATCTCACCTACATTACCACCGGGCTTAGGATTGAGCCGGATGATCTGTTGCATCACATCTTTCAACTGGTCTTCATCAATATTCAATCCCCGTTCAATTTTTTCGTAATGTTTTTTAGTAAACTCGTCGAAGTATTTGGTGATGGCTTTGATGGCCAGGTCAACTGTTTTTATTTCTTCAGCGGACAAACCTGTCTCTTCTTTTTTACGGTATAACTGAATGAGCAAACATTCCTGCAGGTCTCTGGCACCTACACCGGCAGGTTCAAACTGCTGTATCTTCTGAATGATTTTTTCAACTTCTTCTTCAGTGGTAGAGATATTCTGGCGAAAAGCAAGGTCGTTCACAATGGCAGAAGTTTCCCTGCGGAGGTAGCCATCTTCATCAATACTTCCGACGATCTGGCCGGCAATGACCTTTTGCTGATCATCCAGTTTCAAAAGGCCAAGCTGTGTGATCAGTGTTTCGTAAAAACTGGTTTCTTTTCTAAAAGGCAACTGCCTTCCTTCATCTTCTTCGGGATAATTATCATCCCGCAATTTATAATCCCCCACTTCATCATCACCTTCCTGCACATATTCACTTACATCTATATTCTCGTATTCGTCTTCGCTGCCATCGGGTTCTTCATATTCTTCTTCTCCATTTTCGCTGAACTCATCTTTCATCTCTTCTGCACTTTCATCCATTTTATCTTCATCCAGTTCCAGTGCGGGGTTTTCTTCCAGTTCTTCTTTTATTCTTGTTTCCAGGTTAGCCGTAGGCACCTGCAGCAGTTTCATCAACTGTATCTGCTGGGGCGATAATTTTTGCAGCATTTTCTGCTGAAAGCTCTGACTGAGGGCCATAGGTTCGATTAGTTAAACGGTGTTGGCCTGTTTTTTCAAAAATCCGGCCAATCATCAAAAATAATGCCGTAAATTTAAGGACAAAATAATGAAAGATGGTGCAACGGCTTTGTTGTTTTCTTGTTGTGTCACTGTTAATATTTTCTGGTGAAGCTGCGGGACAAGTTTTTGAGATAAAACCTGTTGTGCCTGTGAATGTTCCGGTTTATTACCGACATGGATGGGTAAATGATTTTGGGCTGAAACATGCAGACCATATCAAACTGCCAACAAAGTTTGAAACACATAAGCATCTGGATATTTTAAAAAAGTTTCAAATGAATTCCTCTTTGAAACCAGCTACACAAGCTGCAAATTATATTACACTCAAAACATCAGTACTGCCCGAAACATATGTAAAGCATCTTGGTTTCTTTTGTCAGAAAGAATTACAACTGGAAAAGTTTACAAACGTACCTATTCGTTTTCGGCTGGGGTCATTAGAATATGTAAACTGGCTTGAAGGAAAGCCAAATAGTTTCAGAACTTTTTAATTTTCCTCATCTATTTCTACTTTGTCCGTAGCCTTGCGAATGATAAAAAAGCCTGCGATACCTGCTACAAATGATGCAAACAGAATAGCCAGTTTGCTGTTTTGAACTATTACCGGGTCTGGAAAAGCAAGCAGTGTAATAAAAATGGACATAGTGAATCCTATACCTGCCAAAATACCGGCACCAGCAACCTGTGACCAATTCATACTACCAGGTAAACGGGTGATCTTAAGCTTAACGGCAAGCCAGCAAAAAAACAGAATTCCGATAGGTTTGCCTATCAATAAGCCCAACATAATACCCAAAGAATTATTTGTAGTGAGGGCTTCACCGATACTGCTGCCAAAAATGATCCCGGTATTTGCCAATGCAAATAAAGGAATGATTAAAAAAGCTACCGGCTTATGCAGCCAGTGCTGAAGTCTGTACGACGGTGATTTTTCTTTTCCATCACCAAAAGGTAAGGCAAATGCAAGCAACACACCTGTGATAGTAGCATGCACACCAGATTGTAACATGCAATACCACATTACCACACCTGGCACAAGATACCAAACCAGGTTATGTATTTTCAGCCTGTTCAGTATAATTAGTACTGCAAAAATTCCCAGTGCCATGAACAGGTAAGCAGATTGCAGTTCCTGTGTATAGAAAACAGCAATAACCATGATAGCTCCCAGGTCATCTATAATAGCCAGGGCGGTAAGAAAAACTTTAAGAGATACCGGAACTTTTTTTCCAACCAGCGACAGGATGCCTAATGCGAAAGCAATATCTGTGGCCATGGGAATTCCAAAGCCATCTATTGTGGCAGTACCATTATTCAGCAGAAAATGAATCAACGCCGGTATTGCCATTCCACCTATTGCAGCAACAATTGGCAGTGAGGCGTTTTTCATACTTGACAGTTCGCCTGCATACAACTCTCTTTCAATTTCAAGCCCTACCAGTAAAAAGAAAACAGCCATCAATCCATCATTGATCCAATGCTCTACACTCAACTTTAAATTGATTGATCCGATCTCGAATCCTGCTTTCTGATGCCAAAAATCAAGGTAAGCCTGCCCCCAGAAGAAATTGCATAACACCAGGCTTACAACCGTGCAGATTATAAGTACTATGCCGGCACTTTTTTCACTATTGAAAAATTCTTTGAATAGGTTGGTAGCAACCATGGGAACCACTGAAACCATAATGACTAAGATAAGGACTCAAAACAAGAATTAAACTCTTGCTTCATGTGTACTTAGTATTTTTTTAATTACTCCCAGCATCTTTTCTCCTTTTTCTTTTATTTGCTCTTCTGTCCACAGTAAACTGATAGCTGTTGAAATGCAGCGGCTCATTATTGCATCACTGGCAGAAAAATCTTTATTCGCCTGCTGCAGCACTCTTGTTTTTAATTCCGGATGCAGGGCATTTAATGTGATTGCATTTTTCAGGTGATCCCATTTGCGGATATAGTGCCAGTTATTATCGTACCAATAAAAATTACCGGCAAGTATTCCCTGTTCTTTCATTTCGTTTACAACCGCTTCTGTTATTTCTTTAGTAGGTAAGAACCAGCTTATAAAACTGCAGCTATCACCTGCCGGGTCAGGAACCTGCCTGAAAGTAATACCTGGTGCAGCAGCCAATATTTTTTTCAGTAACCCATGATTTTTTTTCTGGATAGCCAGAAACTCATCAAGCCTTTTAATCTGAGCAAGTCCGACTGCTGCATGCAACTCAGATATTCTGAAGTTATACCCGATAAATGGATGCAGATCGGCACCACGGTCCGCACCTTTATGATCATGACCATGATCGGTATAGCCATCACATTTTTCATACAACGCTTTATCATTCATCATTACCACACCACCTTCTGCACAGGTCATTGTTTTTACAAAGTCGAAAGAAAAAGTACCTGCATCACCAATGGTACCCAGATGTTTTCCTTTGTAAGTGCCGCCGATGCTTTGACAAGCATCTTCCAGCAGAAATAAATTATGTTCTTTACAAATAGCCGCCAGTGCATCCATATCAGCCATGCTACCACACATATGAACAGGCATCACCGCTTTTGTCTTAGGTGTGATGGCTTTTCTTACTGATTCGGGAGAAAGTGTCAATGTTTCATCAATATCAACCAATACCGGAACAGCACCTACACTCAGAATGGCTTCAAAGCTTGCAACGAATGTGAACGAAGGAGTAATTACTTCATCACCATAGCCAATGCCCAATGCACTCATGGCAGTGGTTAATGCAGCTGTACCGCTGGAAGTGAGTTGTGCATAGCTGCAACCAAATCTTTTGCAGATAGCTTCTTCCAGTTCTTTACTTTTCCAGATACCTTTTCTTGGGCCATCGAAACCATACCGCATCAGGATGCCGGTATCCAGCACATCATTTACTTCTTTTCTTTCTTTATCACTCCAGAGTTCAAAACCAGGCATAGTTATTTGCGATTTAAGATTATTAAGTATCCAATATTTTACGGATTATAAAAACTCCACTTACCACCCGGCTGCACCAGTATGGCAATCTCACTCAGGTCGCTTTCATTATTATTTTTACCCACTGCGGTAATGAGATAGCGGTAAGAATAATTCTTTGATGAAAGCGGTTCTTTCAATACAAATCCTTCAGGTGTGGTAACAAAACGGGAAATGTACTTGGGTATGTTGCCAAATGTTTCCTGGTCTGAATTGGCGGCATATTGATACACTACATAATATTTTATCTCAATGAGGTTGCGGGGATCTGGTTTTACAACCAGTTGTATTATAGAGTCATCAGTAATTGTTCTTTCTACAATCGGTGGCCATGGTTTTTCCTTATCTATCCAGCGCATCGGTGGGAGCAAGGCCGGGTATTTATAATAGTTATACCGCAGGCTGTCATTCCATCCATTCGGGTTATTATCAAATGAGCGACTACTAAAG
>CAYVSH010000141.1:0-8163 GCA_964453625.1 uncultured Chitinophaga sp. | reverse complement strand
TTTTTACAATACAAAAACAACCTTTATCTTCGCTGCTTAATGACAATACTCATTAAGCAAGCCACTATAGTTGATCCTTCCTCACCTTTCAACGGACAAACAGCAGATATTTTTATTGACAACGGAGTAATTGGTAAAATCAATAAGAAAATTAATGATAAAGCCGACCAGGTAATTGAAAAGAAAGGACTTCATGTGTCTCCAGGATGGGTAGATGTTTTCGCCAATTTTGCAGATCCTGGTTATGAGTTTAAAGAAACTTTGGAGTCAGGTGCTGCCGCTGCTGCTGCAGGTGGTTACACCGATGTTTTTGTAATTCCCAATACCAAACCGGTTGTACATGATAAATCCGGAGTTGAATATATTGTTCAAAAATCAAAGAAGTTACCAGTCACAATTCACCCTATAGGTGCAGTAACAAAGAAAGCTGAAGGAACAGAACTGGCAGAAATGTATGATATGAATGCCAGCGGTGCTGTAGCATTTGGAGATGGAATCAATGGAATACAAACAGCGGGACTGCTGGTAAAAGCCCTTCAATATGTAAAAGCATTTAATGGAATACTGATACAGTTACCTGATGATAAAAGTATTAATCCGCATGGGTTGATGAATGAAGGAATTGTTTCCACCCAGTTAGGGCTACCTGGCAAACCAGCTATGGCTGAAGAACTGATCGTTGCAAGGGATATCAAACTAACAAGATATGCAGAATCAAAAATGCATTTCACGGGAGTATCAACAAAAAAATCGCTGGAGTATATCAAAAGAGGAAAAGAAGGTGGTACATCTGTCAGCTGTTCAGTCACTCCTTACCATCTTTTCTTTTGTGATGAAGACATGGTGAGTTATGATACAAATCTTAAAGTAAATCCTCCGCTGCGGAACAAAGCAGACAGAGATGCATTGCAAAAGGGAATAAACGACGGAACCATTGATTGCATTGCAACACATCATCTTCCTCATGAATATGATAGTAAGGTTTTAGAGTTTGAATATGCAAAATTTGGAATGATCGGCCTTGAAACTTGTTATGGCTTATTATGTTCAGCATTGCCGGATGTAAAACAGGATAAATGGGTGGAACTGCTTGCAGTCAATCCAAGAAAAATTTTTAACCTGGAACAAGTATGTATAAAAGAAGGCAGTAAATCAAAACTTACATTATTTATACCCGGAGAAAAATGGACAGTTTCTGAAAAAGATATTTTTTCAAAATCAAAGAACTCACCTTTTATCGGAAAAGAACTGACAGGAAAAGTAGCAGGTATTATTAACGGAATCCAAATAACCCTTTTCTGAATTTTACTTTAAGACTACATGAAAATCACTCCAGCCATAAAAGGATTAATAACCGGGTTATTGATGGTAAGTACAATTTTGTTTATTTATTACCAGGGGATGAACGCTGACACCAGGCTTCAATACATTGTTTATGCAATGTATGCCGTTGGTATTGTGTGGACGTTGATGAGTTTTCGAAATACTCCGGAATTTTCTGGAACTTTTGGTAGTCTTTTCAATCAGGGTTTTCGTTGCTTTATTGTAGTTACGTTGATCATGGCATTATTCTATGGCGTATTCAATTACACTCACCCTGAATTTGCTGAAGAATCAGCCAAAGTTTATAAAGAACATTTGGAACAATCAGTTGCAAAAAATGAAATATTACCAACTGAAGTTGATGGACAAGTAGCTACCTACAAAAAACAATACACTTTAAAACTTGTTTCAGGTGCAATTTTCGGATATTTGATAATTGGAGTGGCAGTTACAGCTGCCTTATCTGCCCTTTTAATGAGAAGAAAAGAATAATGGACCTTTCAATAGTCATACCTCTAATAGATGAAGCGGAATCATTGCCGGAATTAACGGCGTGGATAGAAAAAGTAATGGCTGAAAACAGGTACAGCTATGAGGTGATTTTTGTGGATGATGGCAGCAGCGATAATTCATGGGAGGTGATTGAACAACTTCGTTCAAAAAATCCAAATATTAAGGGCATAAAGTTTCAGCGTAACTATGGAAAATCTGCAGGGCTTAATGAAGCCTTCAGGGCAACAAGTGGCGATGTGGTGATAACAATGGATGCAGACTTACAAGATAGTCCTGATGAAATACCTGAACTTAGAAGAATGATCGTTGAGGATGGCTATGACATGGTTAGCGGATGGAAAAAGAAACGCTACGACAATACGTTAACTAAAAATATCCCTTCTAAATTTTTCAATGCAGTTACAAGAAAAGTATCTGGCATTAAACTACATGATTTTAATTGTGGTTTAAAAGCATACAGTCATCGTGTGGTAAAGGGTGTAGAAGTTTATGGAGAAATGCACCGCTATATACCTGTATTGGCAAAATGGGCAGGTTTTAAAAAGATAGGTGAAAAAGTAGTGGAGCACAGAGCAAGAAAATACGGCGTATCAAAATTTGGATGGAGAAGATTTGTAAATGGATTTTTAGACTTGCTTTCCATCACATTTGTAGGAAAATTTTCCAAACGTCCCATGCATTTCTTTGGACTATGGGGAACCCTTTTCTTCTTATTAGGCTTGGGGATTTCATTGTATCTCATCATTTCAAAATTCATTGACAGCAGTTTTGCTTTAACGAACAAACCAGGATTTTACCTGGCACTTACTTCTTTGATTATCGGTATGCAATTATTCCTTGCAGGTTTTATTGGAGAATTAATCTCCCGTAATTCTCCAAACCGTAATGCCTATTTAATAGAAACTAAAACGGGTTTGTGATGGCAAAGGTCATCATCATAGGGCCCGGGCATCCGCTGCGTGGCGGAGGCCTTACTACATTTAATCACAGGCTGGCAAAAGAATTCATTACTGAAGGTCATAACTGTTCTATTTTTTCTTTTTCGTTACAATACCCTTCATTTTTGTTTCCCGGAAAATCTCAATACACTGATGAACCTGCACCTGAGAACCTGGTTATTCACTCTGTCATCAACTCAATTAATCCATTAAACTGGATTAAGATCGGTAACCGTTTAAGAAAAGAAAAAGCAGATATTATCATCGTTCGCTTCTGGCTTCCATTTATGGGACCGGCTCTTGGTACAATTTTAAGAAGAGTCAGAAAAAATAAGCATACAAAGATCATTTGCATTGCTGACAATGTCATTCCCCATGAAAAAAGACCTGGGGACAAACCGTTCACAAAGTATTTCCTGAAAAGCTGCGATGCATTTGTTACTATGAGTGAAAAAGTGATGGCCGACCTGCGATTATTCCAAAAATCAAAACCAGCGGTTTTAGTTCCACATCCGTTGTATGATAATTTTGGAGCAAGTGTTTCAAAACAAAAAGCCCGGCAACGACTTGGATTGCCTGAAAATGAAAAAATAATCTTATTCTTTGGTTTTATCCGAAAATATAAAGGTCTTGACTTACTATTTGAAGCAATGGCTGATGAGAGAATCAGGAAATCAGGAATTAAATTACTGGTAGCAGGAGAATACTACGATGATGAAAAAGTATACAAAGAGCAAATTGAAAAGCTTGGAATTAAAGATCAACTGATATTGAAAACTGATTTCATCCCGGATAATGATGTAAAATATTACTTATGTGCTGCTGATGCAGTGATACAACCATACAGGAATGCCACCCAAAGCGGTGTAACTCCCCTTGCCTATCATTTTGAAATACCAATGATTGTTACCAACGTTGGTGGTTTACCACATTTGGTTCCCCATGAAAAAGTGGGGCTGGTAGTTGAACCTGATCCACCTTCAATTTCTAAAGGTATCCTTCACTTCTACCAGTTAGGTGAAGACTTTTTTATTCCGCATCTTCGCAATGAGAAAATGAAATACAGCTGGGAATCTTTAGTGAAAGCTATTAAAAACCTTGCTGAATAAGATTTATAACATAAAACAATTTGAACAGTTCAACTATTAGGATGAATTATTTGATTTATGGACAAAATAAAAAACATTATTCAGGCTTCTATTAAAACCAAACAGGATATCCTGGATAATTCAGTATTGCTGGGCACAATAGAAAAAGTGGTTGATATCATTACTGCTGCTTTTCAAAACGGGAATAAGGTGTATTTCTGCGGTAATGGCGGCAGTGCTGCAGATGCACAACATCTTGCTGCTGAGTTTTCCGGAAGGTTTTATAAAGACAGAAAAGCACTACCAGCAGAAGCTTTGCATTGTAATACATCATACCTGACATCAGTTGCCAACGATTATGGATATGATGCAGTATACTCCCGGATGATTGAAGGCATTGCAATAAAGGGTGATGTGTTAATTGGGCTTTCTACTTCCGGCAATTCTACCAATATCATCAGGGCATTTGAAGTGGCCAGAGAAAAAGGAATTCATACAATCAGTTTTACTGGCATAACAGGTGGTCAAATGAAACCATTGAGTGATTTTATAATCAATATACCTTCATCTGATACCCCAAGGATACAAGAATCACATATCACTATTGGTCATATTATCTGCCAGTTAGCTGAAGAAAAATTATTCGGTACTAACTCCTAAACTGAAAAAAATATCAATTGCCCCTGGATTTAAAAGATATAGATAATAGCTGGACCATTTTTATTGACCGGGATGGAGTCATCAATCATGAAAAGAAGGAAGATTATATTTATAAATGGGAAGAGTTCCATTTTTATAAAGGTGTTGAAGAAGCATTTAAAGAACTCAATAAAAAATTTGGGAGAATAGTAATAGTAACGAATCAGCGAGGCATCGGCAAAGGATTAATGACAGAAGCAGCATTGCTCAATATTCATAAAAAAATGGAATCTGAAATTAACAAAGCAGGCGGACGAATTGATAAAATATATTATTGTACTAGCTCTGATAATGATCATCCGAACCGAAAACCGAACCCAGGAATGGCTTTTGAGGCAAAAAAAGACTTTCCGGAAATAAATCTGTCAAAATCTATTGTTATAGGAAACAAACTCAGCGATATGCGGTTTGGAAGAAATGCCGGTATCCATACAGTTTTTGTTGCTACCACACATGCTGACACTCCTTTCCCACATCCAGATATTGATCTGCGATTTGATACTCTACCGGATTTTGTCAAAGCTTTATAATATAGCCTAAAATTTTTCCTTGTTTTTCCCGTTAATAGCAGCTATAAACAAGCAATTGATGGTGCAACCGACACCTTCCCTCAGGCATCTGTATGAAGTCGTAACTTAGCAATAAATAAAATTCATCCGGTGAAAAAATATTCTTTCTTCTTACTAGTATTATCAATAGCATTTTTTTTTAATTCTCAATTTGTGTTTTCGCAGAGGATATTACCTGCTGACCTGAAAAAACTACAGGCCAAGGAAGATACTTTAAAGGAATATTCATTTTACCTGAATACAGATAGCTTACAGGAAGACAGAATGATCGCTGACAGTGCTTTTACTAAAGTGCTGGTCAGGGCATTATTAGTCAAAAATTCATTCTACTATCCTTTCGACTCTGTACTGGGTATTTCAAAAATCTATGCTCCGGATACTACATTCCGAATCATTACATGGAATCTTACCTACGATGATTATTATTCCAGGCAAAGAGGGGCTATTCAGATGCGAACAGCTGATGGATCTCTCAAACTATTTCCGCTAAGAGATTTTTCTGAGTTTACTGCCAAACCAGAAGATTCTGTAAGAAGCAGAAATAACTGGATAGGTGCCATGTATTATAATATGATCAAAACACAGCATAAAGGGAAAAACTATTATACTTTATTCGGATTTGACCCCAATAGTGCACAAAGCAG
Organism: uncultured Chitinophaga sp.; assembly: GCA_964453625.1. Classification (GTDB taxonomy): domain Bacteria; phylum Bacteroidota; class Bacteroidia; order Chitinophagales; family Chitinophagaceae; genus JJ008. Next base: position 2,389 of record CAYVSH010000141.1, on the reverse strand, counting down.
TATGAAGTGGATTGAAGTGCTGACATTTAATGAAAGAAGAGAACCCGTTTTTGGCGGACCTTTCTTTACGTATGAACTGGATTCTATTCCTAAACAACCTAAAAACAGGTTCGGTATAGAATTTAAAAAAGGTGCCAGGGTTTTGGTCAATTATATACCTGAAGAAGAAATGATATTGGTTGACCACCTCATCTCAGAAACAGATCAGCCGGAATTACCATGGACCTTTATTCCCGATGGCGACCAGGAAGGTTTTAAATGGGAAAACGGGAAATGGGTTCATATAAATAAGGTTTTCACTTTTAAATTACAGGATGGTCAGGCCCCAAATGAAGAAGCTATTCTGGATTCAAAGGGTAACCGTAACGAAAAAAAGTTACAGGAAAACAGCGATAAGAACAAGAAAAAGGAAAACGAGAAGGTTCCTATCAATTACGATAATTAAGATCAGTCATTTTAACTTTCACCGGGCAATGGCTATCTTTATGGCCATGTCAAAATTCATCAACCACATAAAACCACCTTCGGGTTTTTCATTGGGTCTTAAAGAGTTATGGCAGTACCGTGAGTTATTTTATTTTTTCACCTGGCGTGATATAAAAGTCAAATACAAACAAACTTACCTGGGCATTATTTGGGCATTACTACAGCCATTGGGGATGATGGTCATACTCACTTTTTTATTTTCCAGAACATTAAAAATAGATTCCGGTAACGTTGCTTATCCCATTTTTGCTTTATCGGGGTTAATACTGTGGAATCTGTTTAGCTCTTCTGTTTCTCATGCCGGCGAAAGCATGATTCAGCATTCAGGTATTATCAAGAAAATATATTTTCCCAGGCTGATCATTCCGGGTTCGGCCATTTTAGTTGCTCTTTTTGATTTTATGATGGGTTTATTGATATTTTTTGTTCTTTGCATAATCTATAATCAACCTCTTAATTGGCAGGCTATATTTTATTTCCCTGCAGGAATTACAATTGTATTATTGTCATCATTTGGCATAGGAACTTTTTTAGCAGCATTGAATGTAAAATACAGGGACTTCCGTTACACTATTCCATTTTTATTGCAGGTTTTATTTTTTGCATCCCAAATAATATATCCATTATTCTCAATACAACAGCAATGGCTGAAGTACCTGCTGGCAATAAATCCCATGAATGCAGCGATTGAACTATTCAGATCACCACTATCAGAGGTATCCCCTGATATTGAAGTTATAGGAATCGGATTGCTAAGTACAGTCTTATTCTTTTGCATTGGTATCTTTTATTTCCGGAAAACAGAATCCTATTTTGCTGACCTTGCCTGATGAAACCAGCTATTGAAATACGAAACCTTGGGAAAGAATATACACTTGCTACTGCACAACCTTATATATCCTTGCGGGATGTTATTACTGGCGCAGTTAAAAACGTTTTTCACTCTTCAAAAAAGAAAAAAGAAAAATTCTGGGCTTTGCAGGATATCAATACCAACATCATGCCTGGAGAAAGGGTTGGAATAATTGGAAGAAATGGTGCTGGCAAAAGTACTTTGCTGAAGATCATCAGCCGTATTACTCCACCTACAACTGGTGAAGCGATTATTCGGGGCAGAGTCGGAAGCCTATTAGAAGTTGGAACTGGGTTTCACCCTGAATTAACAGGGAGGGAAAATATTTATCTTAATGGCTCTATCCTTGGCTTAAAGAAAGCAGAGATAAAAAAGCAATTAGATGCTATTATTGATTTTAGTGGTGTAGAAAAATTTATTGATACACCTTTGAAACATTACAGTAGTGGTATGCAATTACGTTTAGCATTTTCAGTCGCAGCGCATTTAGAACCTGAAATACTCTTAATAGATGAAGTACTTGCCGTCGGCGATATAGAATTTCAAAAGAAGTGTTTAGGAAAAATGGAGGAAGTGAGTAAACAAGATGGAAGAACTATTTTGTTTGTGAGCCATAACTTAGATGTCATCCGCAAGTTTTGCACATCAGCTATTCTTCTTCAGCAAGGCCAATTAGTAAGTAGCGGAGAAATTGGAAATATTGTTAATGAATATGTTGCAGGAAACCTTCAGACAAATGCTGAAGTAAAATGGCCTGATGGTGTTTTGTCTTATGACAAAAATATAAAACTCTGGAAAGCCTGTTTACAAAATACTAATGGGCTAACAATTTCCAGATTTGACACAACAGAAAAAATAGGTGTGTCTTTTGAGTATGAGATCATTAATAACCCAGAGTATTTTATACATGGTATTAATCTTTATAATCAGGAAAATCAAAATATTTTTAATTCCCATGATGTTACTTCAAATTCAAATTTTGATAAAAAAAAGCCCGGTAAGTATAAAGCCACTGCATGGATACCGGGTAACTTATTGCCTGAAGGTGTT
>CAYVSH010000140.1:0-8172 GCA_964453625.1 uncultured Chitinophaga sp. | reverse complement strand
CACATTTGATCTGCTTCTTGTAGCAGTGAATGATTTGAAATCGACGGGAAGGGGAATACATCCTGGATCTGGGAGAGCCTGTAATACACTATTTGACAGAGTAGCACCTTCCACCAGTATTAAATAATTGTATTCGGAAAATGGCTTCGTATTAGAATATGGAGGTGGTAATGAAACCAGTCCAGAAGAATAAGAAGAAGATGATGATATATTAATTGGCCCACTTGTGAAAGCAAGCACATCTGGTCCACCAGCTTCCAATGAGCCATTACCATTTACATCAAGATAAACTTTATAAGTAATGGTTTTTGAAGTTGGATCTACAGTAGTTAATCCAACAGTGTATTGACGTGGATTATTACAGTTTTTAAAGCCGGTAATTCTTGGATCATTGAAATATTGACCAATACCCGCTATCCAGCATTGTGCTGGCCCATTTGTACCATTTCTAGACCAAACATCAGTCCTTACATAAATTGTAGATGCGCAACTTGCATTAATAATAACTTTTGCATTTTTAATCTCAAATCTATCAATTATTCCAGTACCTGTAAACGTTTTTGTACATGTCATTCCTGGAGAGTTTGATGGACTTGTAAGAACTACGGATGGGAAATCAGCATATGTAGTATAAATCGGAACACTTACAGGAACACCTGTAGCACCTCTGGCAATGTTGTTATTTAGTCCAATATCCAAAAATGATTTGGTCGCTTCATCTATTGCAGTACCTAATTGAGTTGTTCCTGGGGTCGGCTCAGAACCAGGTGTACAAGGGAAATAAGAAGGATAATCGGCATTTAACCAAGAGTGGATAAAAACATCCTTATTCCCAGAATTATAAGACAAATCAAACGCCACATTAAAAACAACTTCACATTTACTAGCACTTAAAGGTGTTGCACTTATTACTTGAACGACTACATTACCAACGGCCAAATCACAATTGTTGGCACCGCCATTACAACCAGTTTGTGCATAACTAGTATTTTGTGTAAAAAGGGAGATTCCCACTAAAATTGAAAGTAAAATCTTTTTCATGCTTCAAGGTTTTTTTTAATTAAATAGCTGTTTCACAATACGAATCGTTGGTTACCCAACTGTTATGATGAATAATTACATCCTGTTTTACAGGCTTCCAAGGTGGATCTTGGGCTATTTAATAGGAGGGATTTCTGTTGGTTCTACAGAAGTATAATGGAAGATTTTTAATCCTTCAGGGGAAATTGGATAAATAACATTATCTCTAGCAGGGAGAAAAAAGACCCTACAAGGATAATAAACGGTTTAATGCCAAATTTGGATTAAAATTTTTCTAAAGGGAGGGGATTCTGATAGATTGATAACACAATCAACAGCTAAAGTACATTATGTAAAACTCATTTGCAAGTAATAAAGGCATTTTTTTTAAAATGGGGACAACAATAATGATGTCCTTGGGTATTTCATCTTTAACTAGATATCTTATCGTCTATACACAACGATCTTCTGTACAACTTGCTCACCGGTACCCCTGTCAATTATGCGAAGGGAATACATACCAGGCAAAAGACCTTCGAGCTGAATGCTATTTGAGGTCTCTCTGTTCATTTGTTTTACGATCCTTCCGCTCATATCCTGTACAGTGATATCACGGATGAAATTTCCTTCATCAAATACTATATTCACCCTTCCATCAGTGGATGGGTTTGGATAAACAATCACCCCGCCTTTCTGCCCAAGTCCACGAACGGAACGGATGTCTGAATACTTCAGCTTACCATCAATGTCAACCTGGCGAAGACGATATTGTGTCATTGACCTTTCATTGTTCACATCAACAAATGAATAATCCAGCTCCTTTGTACTGTTTCCGTTGGCAGCTTGAGTAGCAACAAAGCCAACAGACTGCCAGTCGTTATTACCTTTTTTGGCTTCTATTTCAAATCCGGCGTTATTTATTTCTGTAGATGTGGTCCATTTTAGATTTACAGTGGTTGACTGCGAATAACGTTCAGCAGAAAAAGATCTCAGCGAAACAGGTAATGAACCCTGCTGCGGGAAAGAAAAACATCCAAACCTGGAACCGTACTGGCGGGTTGGTTGCTGATTGAAATTAGAGGTGGTATAATTGTAATCATAGCCCATCCTGAAAGTTACCTGTGTTTGCGGAGCTCCAAAACTTGCCGCAGCAGCTACCTGTGCACACCTGGAAACACCAGTACGTTCGCAAACAGAACCGGCAAATCCCCTATAGAAGTCTACATCGGTATAGGTATAAGAAACCAGCTCTGTAGATACATCAGCATTGATGGCCAAACCTGAAACGTTTCTAACCACACCTGTCTCCCTGAACCATCCGCCGGTTCCTACACTCGAACCATCAATATCATAATGGATATAATTTAAACCTGCTAATCCGCCTAAAGGTGGCGGCGTAGTGTAATCGCCGGGATATTGTTGTCCCGGTGTTCCATTCTCCAGGTAGAACCTGATGGTGAATTGAACATAACCTCTCCTGTCTGTATTGGTAAGATTGATATCGGGAGTTATTCTTGGTGCAAAAAAACTTGCAATACTATTACCGCCCTGGTCTGTGGCTGCATCATCATCAATACTGAAATTACCTCCTGACATGGACACATTAGATGTTGCATCAATAGTAATGGTAGCATTGATCTGTTGTCCTGTTACAGTTGTAATATTATAGAACGAATAAACAGCACCAACAGAGTTGGCAGAGCCTGCCCTTAATGTTGCCCCGGTAAAAGAGGTTACTACTGTAGAGTTACCAACACATGTTTCAGATGTAGGTTGTGTACAATTGTTGGAATTACATGCAATAGGCGCAGAAGGCTGTGGTATTTGCGCAAATAAAAGAACGGAGAAAAGCAAAAAAATCAGAGAAAAATAAATCTTTTTCATACTCACAAGGTTTAGTTATTAATAAATACTTCTATCACCAGTTATTCATTGCTTAAGTAGAATTCATTCAAGACTAAACAAACTGAATTACCGTAGTCCTTACAGAAATATTGAAGATTATGACTGCTCCTTCAGAGACATTGGATATGTAATTATGCTATTGGTTCTGTTATTGAATAAGATCAACAGAAGCTAACCAGGAGACAATGACCAATTATTGTTGCTTTTCGGAGGGGTGGATAGAATTAAGAAGATGATTTCAGCAAAACTGTAGTGCTAAAGTAGAGAATGATACAGGGAAATGCAAGTATTCAACTGATTAATTTATGAACTCTTTCATTAACAAGGTCCAAAGCCATTTGAAACTGTTCTTTTTCAGTGAGATTGGTGTTATCCAGTTCAAATGCATCTTCGGCTTTTCGTAAGGGACTTTCTTCCCTGTGTGAGTCAATATAATCTCTTAACTCAAGATTATCCTTCACTTCCTCAATGGTAATATTTGGATTTTTTTCATATAACTCTTTAAACCTACGCTGCACTCTTATTGCATTATCTGCTGTCATAAATATTTTTAGCTCTGCTTTGGGAAAAACAACAGTGCCAATATCCCTTCCATCCATTACAATACCTTTCTTCGCTCCCATCTTTTGCTGCTGTGCTACAGCAAATTCCCTTACTTCTTTTATGGCTGCCACATCGCTTACCTTTTCAGCAATGAACATATCCCTGATCAGGTATTCCACATTTTCGCTATTAAGATATATCTCACTGCTGTTACTGCCCGGATTGAAAGCAAACTCAAGACTAATATTTTCAAGTGCTTCCTTTATTTCTTTTTTGGAATCCAGATCAATATTGTTTCTAAGAAAATAAAGTGTAATGGCCCGGTACATGGCACCACTATCTACATACACATAACCCAGCTTTTTCGCCAATTGTTTTGCTAAAGTGCTTTTACCGCAACTTGACCAGCCATCAATTGTTATTATAATTTTTTTTGGCATGTGTATAAAGCAAAAATAAAAAAGGAGCACCGAATATGGTACTCCTTCACAACTTTATTCATATTAATTTATGCTTTCGATTTTTCTTCTGACTTCCTTTTAAAAGTGAATGCCAGCTTTGTTTTTTCAGCATCAGTATCTGCTATCAGCATATCGCCTTCTTTTACATTCATATTTAGAATTTCTTCAGCCAGCGGATCTTCGAGGTATTTCTGAATAGCCCTGTGCAGGGGTCTTGCACCAAACTGAACATCGTAACCTTTATCGGCAAGAAATTCTTTTGCACTTTCTGTCAACTCAAGGCTGAAACCAAGATTAGCCAGGCGTTTCATCACTCCCTTCATCAGAATATCAATGATGTTGAAGATGTTTTCTTTGGTCAGGCTGTTGAAGATCACCACATCGTCAATACGGTTCAAAAATTCCGGTGAAAAAGTTTTCTTCAATGCCTTTTCTATAACCGCTTTGTTTAATTCATCTTCATTTTCCATCCTTGAAGTAGTTGCGAAACCTACCCCAGCACCAAAATCCTTTAGCTGGCGAACACCGATATTAGATGTCATGATGATCAGTGTATTCTTGAAATCAACTTTTCTTCCAAGACCGTCTGTTAACTGACCATCATCCAATACCTGTAAAAGAATATTATAAATATCAGGATGTGCCTTTTCAATTTCATCCAACAGAATTACGCTGTATGGTTTGCGGCGTACCCTTTCAGTTAACTGTCCGCCTTCTTCATATCCAACATATCCCGGAGGTGCGCCGATCAAACGGCTTACCGTGAATTTTTCCATGTATTCACTCATATCAATCCTGATGAGTGAATCTTCAGAGTCAAACATTTGCCTTGACAGGGCTCTGGCCAATTCAGTTTTACCAACACCGGTTGGGCCAAGGAAAATAAATGTTCCAATCGGTTTCTTGGGGTCTTTTAGTCCCACCCTGTTACGTTGTATTGCTTTGACAACTTTTGCAATAGCTTCATCCTGTCCAATGACCATTCCCTTCATATCTTCAGTCATCTTGCGTAGCTTCTCTGTTTCAGCCTGTACCATTCTTTTTACTGGTATGCCGGTCATCATGCTTACAACTTCAGCTATATCTTCTTCGCCGATAGGAAAACGTTTATGCTTGCTTTCTTCTTCCCAAATGTTTTTTGCTTTTTCCAGTTCTTCCTGCAATCTTTTTTCTGTATCACGAAGTGAAGCTGCTTCTTCAAACTTCTGGCTTTTAACCACTTTATTTTTTTCGTTCTTCACATCTTCAATCTTGCCTTCCAGGTCAACAATATTTTGTGGTACATTAATATTTTTCAAATGCACCCTTGCTCCAACTTCATCCATTACATCAATCGCTTTATCTGGAAGTAAGCGGTCAGTTACATACCGGTCACTCAGTTTCACACAAGCATCAATCGCTTCATCATCATAATTCACATTGTGATAGTCTTCATATTTGGATTTGATATTGTTCAATATCTTGATGGTATCCTCCACACTTGGCGGATCCACCATCACTTTCTGAAAACGACGGTCTAATGCACCATCTTTTTCAATATACATTCTGTATTCATCCAATGTAGATGCACCGATACATTGTAACTCTCCTCTTGCCAATGCAGGCTTAAAAATATTGCTGGCATCTAATGAACCGCTGGCACCACCTGCACCAACTATTGTGTGCAACTCATCAATGAACAAGATAACATCACGGTTCTTCTCCAGTTCATTCATGATGGCTTTCATCCTTTCTTCAAACTGGCCACGGTATTTGGTCCCCGCTACTAAAGCAGCCAGATCAAGTGACACCACTCTTTTATCAAACAATACTCTTGAAACTTTTCGCTGAACGATACGTAAGGCTAAACCTTCAACGATGGCAGTTTTACCAACACCAGGTTCACCTATCAGTATCGGGTTATTCTTTTTTCTACGGGATAGTATTTGCGATACTCTTTCAATCTCTGACTCCCGGCCAACAATCGGATCAAGAGCTCCCAATTCGGCCATCTTGGTTATATCCCGGCCAAAGTTGTCTAATACAGGTGTTTTACTTTTTGTGTTGCCACTTTGTTTGCTGCCTTTAGACTGCGAATACTTTTTCTCTTCATCAAAATCATCATCATTCTCATCCTGGAATTCGGCCCGGGGATCGTTAGATTTTACGATACCCAATTCTTGTCTGAACAGATCGTAATCCACGTCAAATTGATTTAAGATTTGTGTTGCAATATTTTCTTTGTTCTTCAATATTGAAAGCATCAAATGTTCTGTTTCCACTGTTGCACTCTTCAATGCCTTTGCTTCCAATACAGTTACTCTTATAACTTTTTCTGCCTGCTTAGTCAATGGCAGACTGTTTATATTAGCAATATTCTTACCAGTCTTGTCCTTTACGGCTAATTCAATTTCCTTTCGCAATTCATACAGATCGATATTGAAACTTTTAAGGATGCGGACTGCGGTATTATCTCCTTCACGAATGAGACCTAGCAACAAATGCTCCGTTCCGATAAAATCGTTTCCAAGCCGTAGTGCTTCTTCCCTGCTGAAAGAGATAATCTCCTTTACCTGTGCTGAAAAATTATTATCCATTTTAGATAATTAGTTGTGATACAATATTAACGAATAAATTTGGTTCCTGTTTTACCGGAATTATAAACGGAATGTTGATAATTAAAGTTGCTAAAAGAAGGCCAATTTAGCAGCTTACCAGATATTCAGGTTTCAAATTAAAGCAAACCAAGAACTATGAATGTCAAAAGCGATACCAAAGAGAAATTTCATGTCATCACTGTAGCCGAAACATCACTTTCTGCAAGTATGACAGATGAATTGAGTGATTGTTTGTTGCCTTACCTGCAAAATGACGTTAAAAACCTTGTGCTTTCTTTAAAAGAAGTTTCTGCCATTGATATAGCTGCCGCAGAAAAGCTGGTTTTTATCCAGCAGCAATTCTACGAGAATAACGCCTCTTTTGTTGTTTGCGAAATACAGAAAACTGTGGAAGAGTTCCTTGATCAAAATGAACTTTTAGAGATAATGAATGTTACCCCCACCGAAAGTGAAGCATGGGATATTGTACAGATGGAAGAAATAGAAAGGGAATATCTTGATGGGGATTTAAATTGATACTCTTTAATAAGGCAGCGAATAGTTATTTTTTCCTGTCAATGGTATAAGACAACACACTAAAATCACCAACCGTTTCATGTTCGCTGTTACAATCCTTGGTAATAATTCTGCAGTTCCGGCATTTAACCGTCACCCCACAAGCCAGGTGGTAACATTGGATGGGAACAACTACCTGATAGATTGCGGTGAAGGCACCCAGATACAGATGATCAATTACAAAATCCGTCGCAGTAAGATCTCACATATTTTTATTTCACACCTGCACGGCGATCATTATTTTGGTTTGATTGGCCTCATCAATTCATTCAGTCTACTAAGCCATCAGCAGGAACTGCATGTTTTTGGACCTTCCCCATTAAAAGAGATCATAGAGCTGCAATTGAAAGTGGCAGATACCAAACTCTGTTACCCCTTGCATATACATCATATTACAGGGCCAGCTACATTGCTCGTCAATGATAAGCTGACTGTAAAATGTTTCCGTACCAATCACCGTATTGAATGTTATGGCTTTTCATTTGAGCAAAAGAAACAACCCAGAAAACTGAATCTTGAAAAAGCTAAAGAATTTGAAATACCTGCCATTTTTTATGATAGGCTTAAAGATGGTGAAGATTATACCCGGAAAGATGGAAACATGATAAAAAATGATTTAGTTACCGAAGCAGCTGAACCGGGGAAAAAATATGTATTCTGTGCAGACACTAAATATGATGAAACGCTGATACCGCATATAAATGGTGCAGATATGATCTATCATGAAACCACCTATCTTGACCACCTGAGAGAAAGGGCTGAGGATCGTTTTCACTCCACCACCAAGCAGGCGGCAGAACTGGCAAAGAAAGCCGGTGTAAAAAAATTGCTGATCGGTCACTTCAGTAGCAAGTATGATACATTGGAAGAATTTGAAGCCGAAGCAAGAGAAGTTTTCCCAAATACTGAGTTGGCTTTGGAAGGGGTTTGTTTTGAGGTGTAATTATTTTTATACCTCTTTCATCAACTCTTTTATCTTCTCCAAATGTTTTTCACTTACTGGCCAAACAGGTAAGCGGAAAGTATTCTTACAAAGACCCATTTCACTTAAATAAGCTTTAACTCCGCTTGGGCTGCCTTCGGCAAACATG
>CAYVSH010000139.1:0-8230 GCA_964453625.1 uncultured Chitinophaga sp. | reverse complement strand
TTAAGTTATATAAAATGACTTCAGATGAAACTCACAAAACAAAAAAGGATACCGATAGTTAAAATTAATTAGTACACTTACAGGGTTTCATATTATCAACTTTTGTTAATGCTAACAGGTTTTGAAATGCTTGTGTTACCTCCAGTGCAATCTTATGGCCACCATCTGAATCTACTTTTTCAATTTCACCATTTGCTGTATACTTAACATTTATCTTACCTACTGATTGTACTTCAATTTCAATCGGCTTGCCAATTTTGTTATACTTAAAGTTGAGGATCTTATTATCTCCTACATCCTGCATGGTTTTTATTTTACCTTGTTCATCATAAAGTAGTATTACTTTCTTCCCTTCTGAATTTTCAGATGAAACCAGGTCGCCTTTATCATTATAATCAAACTTTAACCAAATAACATCATCATTATATTTGTCCAGTTTTTTATACTCTTTCATTTTACCATGTACCGGATCATAAACAACCTCTTCTTTCTTCTTTGCATTTTCTTTAAAAATGATATCACCAAAAGCATTATACTTAAAAAAAGTAGTGTCCCTGCCTTTGATAATCATATCCGGATATCCCTCTTCATTATTGTGATTATCCTCAGCTATTCCATTGGTAGTATTAATAGTACGATAGTTGAATTGAAAACCATCTTCCATGCTTGTCAGATAATATACACTTTCTGTTTCTGTTGAAATTCTGGGATACTTGTTTTTACCGGTATTTTCTTTCTTTTTATTATCCTCTTCTTCTTCCTCCTCCTCATCATCATAATAGCTGCTTTTCGTGTATTTCACTGATTTTCCGGTTTTCATTAAGTCGTTTGTACTTATCTTTTCTGTGGTATAAGTATACGCTGTGGAATCAGATTGATCCTTACCAATAATATAGGAGACTTTTTTTTCAGCATCATCAGAATAATAAACGGAGATAAATAGTTCATTAAAATTGTATACCTCTGTCAATAAATGATTTTTCTGTTTACTGTATTTGTATGAATATTTTTCTTTATTATCTTTCATAACAGCAACTAGTTCATCATTTTCATAGATATATCTGACCTTTTCCTTAACCATGCCGGTAGTATTGATCTCTGTAACCAGGTTATTGGTATAACTAAACAAGACGGTATTTTCCAGGTGATCCTTTATAGAAATAAGCTGGTTCTTATCATTATATTTCAAATCAATATAATTTCTGCTTTTTAAGTTAGTATGACTTCCCCCTTCTTCTATTCTCAATAACAATCCGGCATCATTATAAATCTTTTTTTCACCTACCAGTTGTAATTCATACCCGGTTTCGGTTTTGGTTAATAATTCATACCGAAAAATTTTAGATACCAGCTGTGTTCCTACAGGCACTACATAAGGTTGCACCAGTTTTGCATCAACAAGCCGTTTCCATTCATCAATAAAGAAATCACGGTTATTGATCAGTTTTCTTTTATAATTGAATAATTCCTCTGTATTAAATGATTGTGATGCCTGAACGATAGATGAGATCTTATCAATAGCTGCACTCTTTGCCGTTTCATCAAATGTCATAGGTTTGAATACATTATTAGTTCTTCCTTCACATTCACATTCCTTGGTTACAATACTTCCATCAGGATTAACGGTAAGATTTTTTGCATATTCAAAAGTCCATCCCCATCCAAATGATCCTTTGAAGTTGGATGTAGAGTTATAAACCCTTTCAATTTTTACTTTATAGCCAATATCAATACTTATATCAGTGTGTTTTAAAGAAAGGTTACCGGTTTTCAGATGAACCTTTTGAGCCTGTGAGGAAAATAATGATAAGCAGATTATTAGTGAGAAGATGAACCTGGTCATGGTGTCAATTTTTTCAGTGAATTGATAAAGAAAGTGGTATACCGGATGCATTCGTTTTGCAGAAATGTATCATAAATAAGTTTTCTTGAATCCGGTTTTTTATTCCAGAATATGTTAGCTTCTTCCGGTTCATCAAGCATGAATTTACATAATGCATATTCAAGGTAGTTGGGCAATGGCGACATATCGTCGATCTGTTTGAAAATAAAAGCAGCCTCTTTATATTTTTTCAGTTCAAATAAACAATGAGCCTGTAATTGAAGACCGGCAATCTCCTGCGACCGTGTACTCCGCATTGTTTTTAAGGTATCAGCAGCATAACGTAATGCTATTTCAGGTTTACCGGATAATAATAATACCAGTCCGATCTTTCTGTTTATTTCAAATTCATTATTTTTTTCCTTTACCTGCTGATAAAAGGTTAATGCCAGATCATATTTTTTCTCCGAAAGGGCCTTATTGGCTATCAATATCAGATCAGGGTTATAATTGGTTATAGTTTCTATGTATTTATTATTCCTCCGGGCTTTATCCAGGCTGCTAAATGCTGAATCCAGATTACCCATCAGTAAAAAAACCTGGTACAATCCAAAATGTGTAAAGGAATGATTGGGGGAAATCGTTCTTGACTTTTTGAAATAAAATAACGAACTGTCTAACCCGGATGAAGCAATAATCGGATTTTGATAATTTTTAAAATATAATTCAGCCAGGTTATATACAAGAGAAGGACTGTTAGGAATAAACAGTAAACCTTGGTGCAATGTATTTAATGCAGCAGTTAATTGACCATTTGCAGAAATGCGTTTGCTGTATTGAATAAAAAATGACGGATCCTCATGGTTCGTTTGAATTAATTTTCTGAACCGGATCTCTGCTTCATTCCATCGGTCATTATCCTGCAGAAAATTAATGTATGCAAAATTGATCCTGCTGTCATCTCCCATACGGATGATGGCATCTTGAAAAATACTATCTGCTTTCTTTACATCGCCATTCTTTACAAACAATCTGGCCAAAGATTCAATAGCCGGGATATAAAATACATTAGTTCTAAGTGCAGCCGTGTAATAATGCTGTGCAGAATCGCTTTGATTTCTTTTCAAGAATGCTGTTCCCAGTACAACAGAAGCTTCCGGATCTTTATAGATAATAGAAGCTTCATGAAACATTTCGAAAGCTGATTGCAGGTTGCTCCCGTTTGGATCAATACGGAGATGGGAATTCCCGATTAATACTCTTGCACTTACATTTAATGGATTAATTGATAAGGCTGTTTTGCAATAACTGATAGCACTGTCATACATCTTCACTTCAAAAAAATTCCTGGCAATTAATACAGACGCATCAGCATAAAAAGGATCTTTTATAAGAATGTTACGGCATATCTGGATACTCTTTGCAAATTCAGACAGATGGAAATAAGCTTCAGCCAGGTTATACATAGCAAATGTCCAGCCTGGAGCATATTCTACTGCTTTATTAAAATTTTTAACTGCAGAAGTAAAGCGATGTTTGCTGGAAAAAAGAATACCTTTTGTATAATATGCATGGGCAGCATGTGGGTCTGAGTTGATTACTGATTCAATTATTTTCTCCCCGGTATCCCAATCTTTTGGATTAAATGATCCTGCTAATGCCCTTGCATGCAGAAAGTCAATTTTGGGAATAAGAATATTTGAATAAGGATTGTTGGGTGTTATTAATGTTTTTGCAACGGTAAGCTCCCTGAATGCCAGGTCAAAAGTTTGCTTTTCAGTATTCTTAAGGGTGCCTTCCAGGTATGCATCTATAAGGTCCTGGCACTTTGCTACAAGCGCAGAAAATAACTTACTTCCGGCTGATTTGACGATTTCTTTCTTTGATTCCTCTTTTTCTAATTGCTGGTAAATATCATAGGCCGACTCACCTGCAGGTTCCAGTAATTTTTTTAAAGAAACTGCTTTTAAAAAATCAGCATAAAGAACAGAACCGGAAGTGTCTTCTGTAAGGCTATTCCTATCGGGTATAGATTCATTTATAGCTGGTTCGGAAGGTATAGAAGATAGTCCCGACACACCTCTTGATGCGAGGTAATAACTTTCATCACCTGTTCGGATACGGGCCATTGTCTGCTCTACAATTTTCTTATACCTGGCCACAGTATCCTTATTCAGTTCAGAAGTGAGAAATACATCATATCCATCGGTTTTATTTTTAAAATTAATACTAGGTATCTGACGAAAAGTACCTGTTTTTTTCAGCCGCTTCTCTGCAAACCTTGTCACATTTTTTGTCACAAATGATTGTATTTCTTCCAGGGAAACATTGTTGTCATTATCAGTATCTGCAGCACCTTTTAGTCCATTAATAAGAAAATATGTAAATATGCCGGTACCGGGATTTATCAGGTCAGTTTCATATGAAAATTGATCTTCTGCTGAGGCATATAGAAAATACTCTCCCTGTTCAATGATGCTTTCAGATAATTTACCGGATGTTAAAACTCCCTTTACCAAATCCTCGTTTTCCCTGCAGGCGTCAATAATATAAAATACTCTGGGAGGATTTTTTTTACTGACAATATCTTTAAACACATCTCGTATTGAAGATAATGGATAGCTTCTGTGTAATGATGCCAGGTTATTATCAATGATTTTTGTATCAATTGGCAAAAGATTTTGTCCTCTTTCACTGACCATGCCATGACCAGAAAAATAAATATATATTTCGTCCTGCGATGTTACCAGGGGAATCAGATCGGTTAGCCACATGCTTACTGCTTCTACAAATGACGGATAGGTAGCGTCATTTTCAAGTAATAGTTTGACCTCTTCAAACTTTCCTAAATAGCCTTCTTCTATGAATTTTTTAAAATTGGCTGCATCGGTGTGGGCAAATTTCAGTTTCCCCAGTTTTTGATCTTTGTAACTGGAAACTCCAATTACTAAAGCATATTTTTTCCCGGTACCCTGTGACTTTTTAGTTTGAGAATCTGAGTCACCCAGTTCTATTCCTTTGGGGGTTTGAGCAGAAATTGAAATGGAATAAAGGGAACTAAAAAATAACAGAAGAATGAGAGTAAAAATTTTTTTTCTCTTAATTAGCCGTATAACAGTATGATTCAAATAAAGCATTAGTTAATAATTTGACTTACAACACATTGAAATGTTTTGAAACAAACCGGAAATTCATCTCAAATTATAAACTAATATCCAGATTCTTGTACCTATAACAGGGTATTTGCTGATTTTCAGGATACATCAATCTTGCTAAAACTGAATTGAAGAAGGAACAGAAAATAAAAACACTTAATAGAGAAATAAAATGAACCAATTATTTTTCCGGACAATTGCCTGATGTTTACGGATCAATCATCGGCGGCCGCTCTGCAAGACGACTGAATAGTACTCTTATTTCACCTATTTTAAGTCCGGGAGAAAACCGTACTAACCGGTTAAACAAGGTTTCAGTATCTGTTAAGATATCTTCCATTATTCTTAAAACCCTGTAAGTTCCAACAGGTGCATGCCACCAGGTATAGCCTTTTCTCCTCATGATAGTTCCTGTTGAATCATAAATGTTATCTACAAAATCCCTGTTTCCTAATGAGATCTTTTTAGGCAAACCGTTTTCACTATAAGTAATGTTGATCTTTCTTGATGCCTGAATAATACTGATGACCCGACTCTTTGAGTCAAACTTAAACCCGAGTTTTATTCCATCCGAAGACTCACCCGTTGCAAGCTGACAGTTTGAGTCATACGTAAAATTATAAACAACGGAATCCCCTTTTGCCTTGCTTACCCTGGTCGACCTGATCTGTTTATTACAACGGACGTCATAATCTATTTTTATAAAATGTTCTTCTGTTTCAATATGTGTTATTTTCCCTTCCGGGTCATATTGAAATTTTTTCTTGAAACCTTTTTCCTCAGTGGTTTTTTCAGTAGGTGATATGGTATCAGTTAGATGTGAGGTTGTACAACGATTTTCAAAAATATCGGCAGACCCCATATTTTTTGTCTTTGATAAAAGGATAATGAAAAGAGGGATAAAAGCAGTGTAGCTGAAAAATTTCATATTACTTGTTTAAAATACTAACCTAAATTAAATATTAAGAGTAGGAAGGATAAAATGACATAAACAGTAAGCTACCTACTAAAATAATCTTGCTTACGCCTAAAAGTACCTGGATTTTATATCTCAAAAAATACCTAAAATGGGGTAATTTTTCAATATATATGTGTGCTAACTTAAATGTTCAGACTTAATATATGAAAATAGGAATCTGTTTTATTCTCATATTGATAGCATTAATTAAGATTCAGGCCCAGGAACCGAAATTAGTACTGCCAATCGGACATACGGAAGATATAACTATAAGTAGCTTCAGTCCAGATGGGAAGGTACTACTAACTGCTTCAAACGATCACACTGTGAAGCTCTGGGAACCAGCGACCGGTTCATTGTTGCTCGATTTCACAGCACATAAAGAGGATATCAGGCAGGCAGTTTTTTCTCCGGATGGAGATATGGTACTTAGCGTTGATCAGGAAGGTATTGCTAAATTATGGCATACATCTGGTTCAATAATATGGGATTCTTTGGGATCGTCTGGTAATGTCCGTTATGCTGCGTTTTCAGCAGACAACCGGAATCTGATTTTAGCAGAATATGACTCTGTATATATCTTTAATATTTCAACTGGAAAAAATGTTTCCCGTTTTTTTACCGGTTACCAGTATGAATATTTTCTTTCATCGGGCAGTGAATTGATGGCTACCCGTTATAAAGAAAAAATCAGCATATGGAAAATTCCAGAGGGTGACTTATTGAAAGAATTTTCCGGAATTACAGATTACCGGCAGGCATTTTTTGTGGGTAATAACGAGGGTTTACTGATAGAACGAAACAAGCAACCCGCAGAAATAAAATTAATAAAAGGCAATAATTCTTTTTTTGAAAAAATAAATGTATTACTGAAAAATATTGGCACACCCGATGACTTGTCAATTGACCAGCTTCAGTTAAATGCCGCTGTATTAATTGCTAAATCAGGTATTCACCTCTTAGACCTTGCCGCCGGAAAAGAAGTCGCAGTTATACCACCTGCAAAAAAAAGTAATTTTAAAAAGCTTTGCTTTAGCCGTGACGGAACTGAATTATATATTGCCCATGAGTTATCAAACGATGTGGGTGTCATTAGTGTGGAGACCTGGCCAATAAATGGGAAAATGAACCCTGCAGAGATACACCGGATCAGGCTTACAGGATTGTATCTGGAGTTAAAACATTTTGTTGCTAATACCGGAAACAGGCATTTATTGATAGGCACCGGGGATCCCAAAGATTGTTACCTGGCCGACCTTAAAGCAGAAAAGATAATAGGGGCATTAAGCGGCTATAGCAACAATTACTACTTTGCTGATTTCAACAGACATGGAAATAAAATTCTGACAGCTTCCTCGCAAAAACCTATAATCTGGAATCTTCAAATGGGAAAACCTGATTCATTACTGGAAGGTAATATCACCTTCAGGGGATTATTCAATCCCCAGGGTGAAGAGATCTTATTATTGAACGGGAGTTCAGTAAAGCTGTTGAATACGGCTGTCCCCGGATTCAGAAAAAAGATTACCCCACCCCAAGGAAACCTAAATATATATAATGCTCAGTTCAGTGAAGACGGGCAAACTGTGATTTTCTGGGATACAGATAATGTAGCAGTGATTTGGGATGTTAAAACCGGAGAAATTATCTCTCAGTCCGGAATTTTAGATAAGGATATCAGGCTTGGCGGAATTTCTGCCAATGGGAAAGAAGTAATTGCTGTTATTAATGATTCTCTGATAACCTATGACAGCGGGTCATGGGAAGTTGCAAAAACATTCCGGTATAAGTGGTATCCCAAAGACGCATTTTATAGTGTTGCTTATTGCAAAGGGAGTGACAGGTTGTTAGCCTCTACTTTTAAGGGTAGTATTTTATTAATTGACCCGAACAATGGTAAAATCATTGATTCCATTGCCGGCCAGGGAGATTATCTGAAACTGGTACAGTGCAGACCAGATGGTAAAATGATACTTGCGGTTACACAAGACTATTCAATTTGGCTTTTTGATGTAGTGACAAAAACACATAAGATAATCTATTCCCCTCATCAACTGGATATTAAATCGGCCCGGTTTAGTAATGACAGCAAATATTTTGTTACAGCTTCTTCTGATAATACTTGCAAATTCTGGCAGGCATCCAACGGCGAACTGATAGCAACATTTTTTTCTATTGATTCCCTGAATTATTTTATGGGAATACCAACAGGATTTTATCAGGCATCCGTACCTGCATCTAAACTTCTCCACTACGTCACCAAAGATTTAAAAGTTATCACCTTCGAACAACTCG
>CAYVSH010000138.1:0-8239 GCA_964453625.1 uncultured Chitinophaga sp. | reverse complement strand
CCTGCGGAGGGGTTTGGGGAGGCTTAATACAGGCTGGCCATAGATTAACACAGATGAACACAGATAATCTGCTTAACAGATGGATAAGGTTGGCCACGAAATCACACAAAAAGAAACGAAAGGATTGCCTGACGGCAATTGAAATATTGGTTGGCCAGAGATTAACACAGATGAACACAGATAATCTGCTTAACAGATGGATAAGGTTGGCCACGAAATCACACAAAAAGAAACGAAAGGATTGCCTGACGGCAATTGAAATATTGGTTGGCCAGAGATTAACACAGATGAACACAGATAATCTGCTTAACAGATGGATAAGGTTGGCCATGAAATCACACAAAAAGACACGAAAGGATTGCCTGACGGCAATTGAAATATTGGCTGGCCACAGATTAACACAGATGAACACAGATAATCTGCTTTGCAGATTTTTATTGGCCACGAAAGGGCACTAATGAAACAAAAAAGGATTACTTTTCCCATTCACTATTCACAATTGACCATTCACCAACTAGTTGCTTATCCCAAACTCCGTCTTCACCTCATACACATCTGCAAATACCAATCTTTCCTTCAGCGGCATACTGGCAAATGTAACGCCGCCGGGATTTGGATTTGGTTTTAACGGATCGTAAGTGATGAGTTCGTATTCCAGTATTTTAATGCGGAATGCTTTGGATGCATATGCCGCAGGTAACTGGAACTTGTGACTATGCAGGAACAAGAAATTATTTATATCTGTTGGTTTTAAAATATACTGGTAGCTGTCAACCGGTGGTTTCTCCAGGCTGATGACTGTTTCTTCTGATGCAGGAATGTCCATATCCTCAATGATGAAATCAACTCTTGATCTGTACTCCGGCACTTGTGCCATTCTTGGAATGGAACCGGAAATGGCAACGGTTACCTCTCTTCTTGAATTGCCAAACTCTACAGAGCTGGCTCTTGGGGCCGGTATCTGGATATAATCAGGTTGTACTACAGGAGAGAGGCAACAATCGGTACTGTTCTTTCTTACAGAATGCCGTTGATAAGCAGCTAATGCTAACCGCACAAAAGGATAGTAAGCCGTACCAATGTTGAACATGATGTCTGCATAATACAACTGGCGGTCTTCATCATACTTTACATCAAATGCAGCAACAGCCACTTTTGCGGAAGGATGTTCAACTACACCAACCATATCAGTGTTTTCCTGTTTCAGGTTTACAAAATCAGTATGCCGTGGTGTTATACCATTGGGTAATTGACCAGATAGTTTTGCCGGGTCAGTTCCCCATGTAGTGTAAGTAGCACCAACGGAGCCGCCGAAATTGTCTGTTACTTTTGGAAACATTAATACAACGGCTAACTGTTCTCCTTCGCCGCTGCTATACCATGGACGTTTCATGTACACTCTTAACCCGGATATTCTTCCTGTTACGGTTTTCTTCCCGGTGGTAGCACGGTTCCATTCGAATGTAGGAATGACATATTCCACCTGTGGTGTGACGGGCCTTGCACTGCTGAGGATATTTACTTTTTCTAAAATGTTGCCTTCGGTTGTTAGTTTAAAGGCTGCACCTTGTTCTTTTATGAGGTTGAAGAAATATTCCCTGTACCGTGTAGTGGCAATGCTATGATAATTAACAAAGCGGTGCTTGGTGTCATTGAACGTATGTTTGAGTGCCTTGAAAGGATTGTTCTTTATACCGTTGAGGTCGCCAAACACATAATCGAATACAAGATATGGAGTAGTAAAGTGATAGACCTTTGCTTTTACATCAACGATCTGCAGAGCAGGTTCATTTACATCATCTATCCAGTCCTGCCAGTCAGCATCAAGATCGAACTGACCAGTGGATGGTCCGTGTACCAATAGCTGTGTATTCAACCAGGAGAAGTTATCGCCGTAATCCCTGTCGGGAACAATGTTGACAATGGCCGGATATTTTTTCCCGGCTGTATCTACACGGCATGCACAAATGTTATTTCTCTCCAGGGCGAGAACATCCAGTGCTGGCCTCTTGCAATTCTTTGTCCAACAGTACTGGTCAGGTTGTTCAAGCCCATCATATCCAGTATGCCTGAATTTCTCAGCAAGTCATCGGGCCGCCAGTAGCTGGCATAGTTCATTTTAAATATCACCCCTTTTTGCAGCGTAACCAATAAAGTACGGGATGATGCATCCCAGTTGATGGCAGGGTTGCCTTCTTTCAGCCGGACGCGGAATGTCTTTGGTTCAAACCAGGTATCAGTATCAAATGTTTTATTGGCTTCCGCATCTGAGGTTACTTCTTTGTCATCTGCATTATAAAAACTTATTCTTTTTGTAATCACTTCAGGATTGGGAAGTTTTGGATTCGGATCATTCATTGAAACGAAGAAGGTAACACCGGCAGCCATAGGGTCAGCCAGGTATTCAACGGTCATTAATTTTTCATCGGGATTAAATATTTGCAGGTTGGGGCTGTTGTCTTCTTCTTTGAATAACGGGTCTTTACTGCTTACAATTTTTTGATAATAGGTAGCTGCCTGTGCAGCATTGGGCTGTCCAAAACCTTTGTCGAGCATGGCATGAGCCGTTGCTCTTTCTACTGTGCAGCGGGGAGGCTTTACATGTCGGACGGCATCGGGTATATACTTATTGCCGCCAATAGTGCTTTCATATTGCTCTACCGAAATGTTCTCATTGCTTCTTATTACCATCATCTCACTGGACTCACCATCTTTCATTTTATTTCCCAATAATAAGAATGGTGTGTCTGCCGGTTCGTACCGCATGTAGCGGATATTGGGAACGATGGCCTGTGCAGCATTCTCGGGAGTGAAACCATGATCAACACTATTACCGGCAACATCAACTGTTCTTATCTTAATGGAATATTTTTTTCCAAAGCGAAGCATGGGCAATGTTCCCTTTTCTACTGATGGAGTAACACTCAGTTTGAAATCGTTGGTAAGTGGTGCCCTGTACTTGGCCGCTTCTTTCTGTGCTGCGGCAGGATTGCTCTTGTCATGAATTTCATCTTTCTCCAGTGTTGGTTCATTCAATGCACTGCCAACCGGCGGCACACTAAGGCTCCATCCATCCCAACGGGCAATGGCTTCACCAACTTTTAATTGCTTGCCTGAAGTAGTATCTTCTTCCGCTGCACCGATCTGTATATAACCTTCATCAGCTGGCATATCAGGAATATCAATATAGTTGTTGCCGGAATTGATGAAAGAGTACTTATTATTTCTTCTATGCAGGCTGAACCATTTGCCGCCTTCAGGTTGTACATCCATGCGGTATCCTAAGTTCAGATCATCTGCAAATAATTTTTCATTGGGCAAGATGAATGTGGCATTATTGCCGGTTAAACCTGCTGGTGCAACCCCTGCCGCAATCAAGGCAGGTTTCAACGCATTCATTCTTGTAAACTTTTGCTGAACTGCTGAGGCCATTCCATTTTTTGCCACAGCAATACCCGTTGTGCGGTTAACAGGCAATCCTTCCCTTGACGGAGCATCATTATTAAACGCTGGTATCAGTTGTTCGGCAGGTATATAACTGTCAACCGCATAAAAGATATGTTTTGCTTTTCTCAGTTGCAGGTTATCTATCATGCCGCAGAGCTTTAATCCTGCTCCGTCTGTATCAACCTGGAAAACGGTAAAATCATTCGTATTTAATTTCAGGTGACCTCTGTCTATCAAACTGCCACTTGCTGGTTTCATATAGAAACCATTGTTTGTTTTTGTAAAAACTGTTGGCGGACATGAAACGGTTGTAGCTGTTGTGAAATTGATCCCTGTAAATGCGATGCGGATAGTAGGATCAGGGTTATTGATCATTAATTGCGGAAAAGTAAATTCAAGGTCAAACACAAGCCCCAACTTTCGTAAGAGTTGCGGATAACTGGCAATGATGGAAAGAATATCATGGAATTCAAAATCCGGTTTTGGCACCGGTACATAATTCTTTACTTCTGTTTTGCTGTATAGTCCATGAAAATTCTTTAACTGTGCAAAATCAAAAGTGGGGCTGGCAGATGCATTAAAAGGAATGGCTTTATCCTTTTTCAGCAATTCATTTATTCTTCTGTCAGTCGGAATTTTTGAAACTATCTGGCCAAAAGAAATTTTTTCTCTTCCTCTTTTCGGATAAGGTGCAATGGTGTAATCAGAAATGGCCTTGAATGTCTGGCTATCAGTATAATAATTACTATCCGGAAGGTCGTTGGCAAAATCCTTGCCCATTTGCGCCACAACATCTTTTACAAAACTTACTATATGTTTTACAGGATAGGAGAGAATAGGTCTATCGCTCAGGTCTTCCTGTACAAATGATCTTACTTTAACGGTGGGAGCAAATAAATTTTTCCAAAGGGCTACATCAACATCTTTACTCACCACTTTTGCCTGAACAGGATTGCCGTTTAAATACACAATGAATTTTCCTTGCTTTATCCTTTCAGCCCAGTTGAGCATATCGGGAACGTTCTGCAAAGTCGTATTCACATCTTCCACCTGCAGGCTGATAGCAACAGATGCATTGACAGTGTTAGTGCCTGCTTTCTTTACAATGCCATTGGGTAAAGCGGTCAGTATGATCTTTTGTTTCATAATAATCTCTTTAAATCAGGTTAAGCGGCATATGCTGCACAATATTCCAGCCATTCATTTTCTTTGATCGCCATCTGGAAATTGGGATCTTTTCCGCTCCCTTTAAATGTTCTTGATGTGTGCAGCGTAACTGAAGCACTGAAGAAGAGTATCTCGATCTTCATCTTCAATGTTGCTTCTCCGAATGCTTTTTCTTTATCAATCAGGTATGTCAAAGCCATGTACAACTCGATACTGGCAGTGATAAGACCAAGTATGCATAGTGAACCATTGATGCGGACATAGCCAGTGAGTGTGGTGGAGTTTTGTCCATCCTTCACTTCCATTTTAAAGTAGATACCGGCCATGATGCTGACTCCGCCGCTGGCGACTCCAAGGTTGATGGAGGCAGCAGCACCAAACTCCAGTGAAGCTTCGATCATCCTGATTCCATTCAGGTCTATCTCCATACCAAAGAAACCACCACCACCAAGGAAAGAAACTGTAAGACAGAATGGTTGTTGCCTGCTACAGAAATTAAATCCGAATGTAAGTGGTGCGCCAGTAAACGGAAGATTGACTTCGGCACCCAATGTCATATTACTTAATGAGAAAACACCCATCTGAACATTGGGTATGGCTAAAGTAAATCCACACTTGATACCAGTAAGTGATAATGTGAGGTAGGGTGGATCAGAGAATCCGTCTGAAGGTATTAACGAGTTCAGGTTATTGATAAACGCCAATGCTCCTCCAAATACTACACATGGATTAGCCATCTCCACACTTACATCAGCTTTCTTTCCAGCTTCAGTTATAAATTGGATCTTTTCAAAATCAATATTGATCAGGTCCTTCAGAATGGCGATCTTAAATGCAGTAAGTGTTGCATTTGTACCAAATGCAGGTGTGCCGGTTGGATTCTTCTTTTTAATTCTTGCCTGGGTTACAATTGAAAAAGCAGCACCATTCTTTTGAACGAATTTTGCAAAACCAAGATCAACATCTTTTAGTTCAGGTTTGATTACATAGGATGTGATGTATTCATCGGCTGTTTCCTCTGTTGTAAGATTGGGAATCTTTGGTGCCCGGTCCATCAAAGGCTTGGTAATATCATACGAACTTGTATTGGCTCCGCCGACAAATTTTAAAATCTCACTCAGTTTAAATACACCAAATAATTTCGGATCTGGAATATTGGCTACGTTAAAAAAATCATCTGCACTGGCAGCAGCCGTTTTAAATTTATTTACATCACCACCAAAAGCACCAGCCAGTTTTGACAAACCACTTAAATTGAAATTTGGGGTTGCCATTCCACCTGTCTTATCACTTTGCCCTGCAAAATTTACTGCTTGTTTGATGACGAATTTTGCAAACACATGTCCCTTGTTATCATCATCTTCCAATGCAACAGGAACAGATTGTGCAACACCTGTTAAACGCTGATATGAAGGCTCAATGATATTGACCTCCTTAACTGTTGGTAAAAAACCCTGCGGTTCATTTACATCCGTATATTTTCTTGCACCAAAAGTAATTTGCTGAGCCACATAGGTGGTATCATTTCCGTTTTGTACCTGCGGTGCCAGTGTAAATTTCTGCCCTTTGAGATCATACTTATTATTAATGGTAAATCCGTTGCTATATGCATCTGTGAGTTTAGTAAGATTAGATGCATTACCCAGCATATCTGTGCTTACAAATGCAAGTGGTAAACTGAAGTCAACAAAATTGCCATCAAGGTCTTCTGCTTTTATTTTAAAAATAAAATCCTTGCCACTGCTCTGGATCACAAACTGGTCGGTATCATCACTGTTCCCGTCATTGAACAATGATTTCTTGTTTTTATCGAGCAATGGTGAAGCAGTAGTGATCATTTCGACACGGCTGAAACAAAAATTCATGAACTCACCCTTGCTGTCACGATAGTTATATTCCTTTACCGGTTCGGTTATCACAACTAACTGTCGCTGGAAGTTGGCGGCAGTACCTGTTCCTGCATGTGGTTTTCTTTCTGTAATTGTTATTAAAACAGCTTCGTGTCCGAAAGGAATAATATTTCCAGCTTCAACAATTTCAACATAATGTTCCCTCGCCATTGTTTCTATATGCCGCCACTTTAAAAGATTCAATGCATTACCTGCTGTTTCTGTATTTGATTTGATGATCCTGTTGAGGATATTACCACCTCCCTGGTTACTGCTTTGTAATACCCCTGCTGCCTGTAATTTTTTTCGGTCTACAACAAATTCACTGTCGAGCCAGGCGCCAAGAGTGGTTAGAAATAATTTATAGGCTTTGATGGGCTGTGGTACAAAATTGGGAATCTGGAAGTTGGATGATTCATGAACAATCCGGTGCCTGTCCTTATTATTCATGGAAGTTCTGCCAAGGTATGGATCAGGAATTTTCTTCGCTACAATTGCTTTATAGTCCTTGTCAGCATCATCAGCCCACATAGCTCTCAATATCCTTTGTTCATTGGTCAATGAGCTTTCATCTACATTCCCGTTCTTGGTTTTGGTGCCCATCCTTGTATGCCAGAGTTCAAAAAGCCTGTTTGTTTCTTTCAGAATTCCCTTATCTGCATTCAATTTTCTGATGTGATTCCAGCCTGCTATGCTTGTAGGGGAGAGGTATAATCGCATGGGTACTTCCAGCGAAGTTTCCAGTTCTGTTAACGGTCCAACAGGATCTTTTGTTAGTGCTGTTATATTATCTCTGACATTAGCGATAGCATCTGCACGGCTGTTTCTTTCCGGTGCGACCATTTCCCGGTTAAGCACTTCTCTTTCGTCTTTGGTAATTCCTTTACCCGTAATAATGTTTTTAATTTTGGAGACATTATTTATTACTTTCTGAACCTTTTCGATTTTTGGATTTACCGGAACTTTTTTGATCACTTTCCCGGCAGGTTGTTTGGCCCTTTCATTTACTACCAGGTCATATTTTTCCCAGGCCAGTAGTTCTTTTACATCAAGCGGTATAGAAGAAATATTTGAGGGAATAGAAAAAACTAAACGGCTTTCAGCACCGATCAGCATTCTTCCCGGAACTATTGGGGTTTCAAAAGAAACTGCATCTTCAAACCATGCCTGCTCACTCATTGATTGTGGCTGAAAGATGACAACCACATATGCGGGGTTCCCTTTTTTTTGTAACGTATTTCCGGAGAGATTAAAATTATAATAACGTAGTTCGAGTGAAAGAAGGTCAAACTGCCGGAGCAGAGTAACAGTAAGATATGGCGGAATAAAATTGGCTTGCGGGTTTGTTCTTGTTGGCTGTGTAACACTTATCTGTGCAGAACCGGGTTTGCTTAAAAATATAGCACTGCCGAGACCCAGAAATTTCAGCAGTTTTCTTCTTTTTTCATCGAAGGAATGACTGGATTTTTTTCCGGACATGGCCAATATGTTTTGGTTAATAATGGTTGGTATCTAAATGTAAAAAAATTAAACGCATTAAATACCGATTAGATAAGTTTGTTAATAAGTTTATGGCCGCATAACAATAAATATGAAAACAGTGTTAGAAACTAAACGTTTGATAGTCAGGAAATTTACTGTTCATGATTATGACAATCATTTTTTATTGACAGGAAATGGTGATGTAATGCGTTATATACGTCCTGTAAAAAATAAAGAGGAAAGCGACCAGTATT
>CAYVSH010000137.1:3079-8240 GCA_964453625.1 uncultured Chitinophaga sp. | reverse complement strand
TAAATGATAAACTACTCGAAAATAAAAAAGGTTTCAAGATAAAATCCTGAAACCTTATAAAGATTTTTTTATTATCGAACTCCCAACCTTAAACTTTAAACCTTGAACCTTCAACGTATCTCTACGCCACTTTCAGCAAACTCAGTTTACTCTTATCAAAATGGCGTTTGGCATATTCAAGGTCAAGATTGAACTCGGTTACTTTTGAAGAAGGCAGTTCATACATTGCATCGGTCAGTATTCCTTCGCAGATGCTTCTTAAACCTCTTGCACCCAGTTTGTATTCCATGGCTTTCTCTACCATAAAATCAAGCACATCATCTTCAATGGTCAGCTTTATGTTTTCCAGTTCAAAGAGTTTCTTGTATTGTTTTACCAATGCATTCTTTGGTTCAGTAAGGATGGCCCTCAGGGTTTCTGCATCCAGCGGATCAAGATGTGTAACCACCGGTAAACGACCCAACAATTCCGGTATCAGTCCAAAACCTTTCAGGTCGGTTGCGTTTACATAACGTAGGAGGTTTTTCTTCATGTTCTCCTGAAGTTCCTTATCAACATTAAAACCAATAGTATTGGTCTGCACCCTGCGGGCAATGATCTTATCAATACCATCAAATGCGCCGCCACAAATGAAGAGGATATTTTGAGTATTGATCTTTATCAGTTTTTGTTCAGGATGTTTTCTGCCGCCCTGTGGTGGAACCAGTACATCTGTACCTTCCAGCAGTTTCAGCATTCCCTGCTGCACACCTTCGCCACTTACATCACGGGTAATGGAAGGGTTATCACCTTTGCGGGCAATCTTATCTATTTCATCAATATAAACGATACCTCTTTCTGCAGCAGCCACATCATAATTACAAACCTGTAATAATCTTGTAAGAATACTTTCTACATCTTCACCTACATAGCCGGCTTCTGTGAATACTGTTGCATCCACAATGGCAAAAGGAACATTGAGCATACGGGCAATGCTTTTTGCCAGCAGGGTTTTACCGGTTCCGGTTTCACCAACCATGATGATATTGCTTTTTTCAATTTCAATATCATTTTCTTTGTTGGTGTCTGTATTCTTTTGCTGTAATCTCTTGTAGTGATTGTAAACGGCTACGGCCAATACTTTTTTGGCTTCGGTTTGCCCTATGGCGTATTCATTGAGGAATTTGGTGATCTCCATCGGTTTCTTAACCGTCAGTTTAAAAGTGGAAGTGCCCTTTTCATCTTTAGTTGCCAGTTCCTGGTCAATGATCTCACGGGCATGTTCAACACAGTTTTCACAGATATGTCCTTCCTGGCCGGCGATCAGGATCTTAACCTCATCCCGGTTGCGGCCGCAAAAAGAACAATGTAATGGGTTTTTTGCCATAATTTCTTTCTATAAAACGGATTTCTAACGAATTAGTAACTCACAAAAATATAAAACCGCCCGGAAAAGGGCGGCTTTATTTCTGTATCAGAACCTAAAGACTTAATGCAGAGTGGTTTACAATTTTTCCACCATCTTGTCCGCTATGCCATATTCAATGGCTTGTTTGGCATCCATCCAGTAATCACGGTCAAAATCCTTCATGATCTGTGCCTTTGTCTTACCGCAGTTTTTGGCAAGAATAGTAGCTCCAATATCCTTTACTCGTTTAGTTTGTTCGGCCTGAATTTCCAGGTCGGCACTTACACCTTGAATATATCCACCTAATGATGGCTGGTGTATCATCACTTCACCATGCGGGAAAATAAAACGTTTACCTTTTTCACCACCACTTAGCAATATGCTGCCCATAGATGCTGCAAGGCCCATACATATTGTACTAACCGGGCTTTTGATCATCTGCATAGTATCATACATAACCATACCACTTGTTACCACACCGCCGGGGCTGTTGATATAAAATTTAATTTCTTCTCCGGGCTTATCAGCATCCAGCAGTAATAATTTGCTGACAATATCTTTTGCACTTTTATCATCCACCACACCCCACAGATACACAGCTCTTTTTTCAAAGAAGTATTTCTCTAATTTCTTACTGAACATACCCAGGTCGCTTTTGGGTTGTTCTTCTTTTTCATCATCATCATCTGCTCTCCAGTCGTTGTATATAAATTGCTTCCTGTTCATATAATGCGTTTAAAAGTTTAAGGTTTGAAGTTTAAGGTTGATAGCCTTAATCCTTTTTTTGTTTTCTTGGATTCATTAATAATACCTCATCCACTAATCCATACTCTTTCGCTTCTGCTGCAGTCATCCAGTTGTCACGGTCAAAATCTTTTTCAATCTGTTCTACCGATTTACCAGTATGTGCATTCACTACTTCGTATAATTCTTTTTTCAGTTTACGGATTTCGTTAACGGTAATTTCAATATCACTGGCCTGTCCGCCGATGGCGCCGCTTGGCTGGTGCATCATGATACGGGAATGTTTCAAGGCAGCTCTTTTTCCTTTTGTACCGGCACCTAATAATACACAGGCCATGGAAGCAGCCACACCAATACAGATGGTAGCGATATCCGGACTTACATATTGCATGGTATCATAAACACCTAAGCCGGAGTAAACACTTCCGCCGGGGCTGTTGATGTACATATTGATATCCCTTGTTCTGTCTGATGAGTCAAGGAATAATAACTGTGCAGTGACGATGTTGGCGATTTCATCATTGATAGGGTATCCTAAAAAGATGATACGGTCCATCATCAAACGGCTGTACACATCCATTACAGCCACATTGAGGGAACGTTCCTCAATGATGTTTGGTGTCATACCTGTAACCAGGTGCGATGCATAACTGTGTAATGTATTACTGGAAATGCCACGGTGCTTTACCGCATATTTTTCAAATTCTGAATTAAAGGTCATGTTTGTTAATTAGGTGATTAGTTAATCAGTTAATTAGTAATGTTTCCCTAAGTATCAAATATCCGTCCAAATGCCAAAACCACAAAAAAAGATGACAACCATGTTTTTTTACCGACAGGATGACTGTTTTAAAAGAAAAATGGTTAACCTGGGGTAATACCTGATTAACCATTTAACCAATTAACTAATTAACTGTATTAATGATGACTGTGCTGATGTTCTTCTACCATTTTGGTAAAATCTTCCGCACTTATTTTTTTATCTTTTGGATTTACCTGTGTAGCGGCCCACTCAAATATTTTTGTTGATTGAATGCGAGTATATGCATCTTCTACATATTTCCTGTCCTTCATCATTTTTTCTACATAATCAGCAACCCAGGGTTGGTCATCACTCAAATTGGCGCCACCCATGTAGCTGAACAATTGCTGTTTCGCAAAGGTTCTGATCTCTTCCGGATCAACCTGTATAGCATTGTCCTGAACAATCTTATCAGAGATCAATGTCCATTTAAGCTGGTTAAGAAAACCTGGAAATTCCTGCTCCACTTCTTCATCAGTTTTAGGAGCCTGGTCTTTGGCCTGGTTGCTTTGTGTCTTTATCCATTTCTTTAAGAAGCCTTCAGGGAATTTTATTTCAGTATTATCAACCAGGTAATGAAACACCTGGTCATGTATCTGGTTATTGGCCTGTGCGGTCCAGTGTCTTTCTATTTCTTCTTTCAGTTTGTTGCGAAGCTCTTCTTCTGTCTTCACATCCTGGTTGGGATAAAGCTGGTTGAAGAATTCTTCATTCAACTCTCTTTTTTCCATGATGCCGATCTTGGTGATGACAATGTTGAAGAATTTTTCTTCGGCACCATCTGTATCTTTTAAACCAAGATCACTGATGATCCATTCTCTTTCCTTTTCATCAAATGCTTTTTTCAATTGCACTGTTTCAGCATCTTCCACTTTTTTACCCATCCATTTTTTGCGGAAGGATTTTGAGAAGTATTTTACAAGGATTGAATTGTCTTTGGTGATTCCACCTTCAATTGCATTCCCATCTGCATCTGCTTCCACAAAATTTACATTGAGCACATTATCTTCAGATGTTACAGTCTCCTCATCCTTCATATTACCGTAGCGGTTCTGTAAACGATCGATTTCGTTCTGTATCATTTCATCCGTAACATCCACTACATACTTTGTGATCTTTGCTTTGGCCAGGTCGGAAAGAGTAAATTCTGGCTTCATGCCGATTTCAAAGTTGAATGTATAATCAACAGGGTTGTTTACATCAAGCTGGCTGAAATCTGATTCAAGCGGAAGCGGCTGGGCGAAAATATCCAGCTTATCTGTTTCCAGGTAACCGATCAGTTCACGGTCAACAGATCTTAATACTTCATCTGTAAAGAGTGATGGGCCGTACATCTTTTTTATCAGTCCGGCAGGAACCATTCCTTTTCTGAAACCTGGAATATTTGCTTTCTTACTGTATTCTTTTAATGCTTTTTCAAAAGAAGGCAGGTAATCGGTCTTTTCCAGCTTCACGGTCAGCTTTTCATGCAGAAGGCCGATGTTTTCTTTAGTAACTGTTGCCATGGAGAGAACGTTTGACGTTTAAAAGTTTAAGGTTTAAGGTTGTGCAGCCTTGTGCATGTAACGAAAGAAAGTTTTGAGAAAGAAGATCTTAAACTTTAAACGTTCAACCTTAAACCTTTAAAAGTCCGGATGGAGGGACTCGAACCCCCACACCTTGCGGCATCAGATCCTAAGTCTGACGTGTCTACCAATTTCACCACATCCGGAGTTTGACAGCAATACTGCTATCAAAACGGGCTGCAAATGTAGGGCATTTTACTTTACAGAGATAAGCTTGTAGTATATAATTATTCCATATTGTTTTATGCACAATTGTTTTCTTTTCCTTCAAAAAAATGTAGGTTTGGGCTTCTTCCGTTAAGATCCCTGTCTGCTGAATTACCCCTTAAGGCTTATTTCTGTTGAAAATTTTAGTGATTGCTGCAACAATTTGTTGTATCAAATATTTTTTTACCAAAACTATCTGCTGATGCGAAAAGTAATTTTATGTTTACTTGGGATGTGTTTCTATTTCATAACAGGAGCCCAGAACCCCGCCACCGTATTTACCATTGCTAACAGGAATATTAATCTGCCCTGCGGAACTTCCTGTGCTACTATTACTGCACAGGTTCCTCATATCAAACAAACGAATGGCTATACGATTACCAACCCGGCATATGTACCTTTTGCATATACTACACCTGCCGGGAACGAAGTAACCCAGATCTATGTGGATGATAC
>CAYVSH010000137.1:0-3069 GCA_964453625.1 uncultured Chitinophaga sp. | reverse complement strand
CTGTTATAAACCAGGGATTTCCGTTTTGCTATTATGGTGGAACATATTCTTCTCTGATCATGGGTTCGAACTCGGCAATTTCATTTGACATAAGCAGAGCCGGATCTGGTAGCGGATATGTTATATCAACTTCTGGTGCTATACCCAATACTTCTTATGCGCCCAATATGATCTTTGGTCCTTATCATGACATAGATCCCAGCGACCCTTCGCCAAATAAGAAAATTGAGTGGCGGGTGGAAGGTACAGCACCCAAAAGAAGATTTATAGGAAGTTATAATGATATGCCCTATTTCGGTTCCAGTTGTACAACACCAAGGGCTACACATCAGATGGTTTTATATGAGGGTACGGGAATTGTGGAAGTGTACATAAAGGACAAACCATTTTGTACTGCCTGGAATGGCGGACGAACTATATTAGGAATGCAGGACCAAACCCGTACACAGGCTATTGCTGCTGTTGGTAAAAATGCAACTGTTTGGGGGTCTACTGCAATGGATTCCTGTTGGAGATTTATTCCATCATCCGGTCAGTCGAGATTAAAAAGTGCTGTACTGGAAGTTAACGGCACCGTAGTTGCCTCAGCCGATACCAGTACCCTTTCTCCCGGTGTATTGAACCTGAACTTTCCAAACATTTGCCCTACTGCTGATAGCACAGCCTATGTTTTAAAGGTAACTTACTTTGATTGTATTGGTAACCCACCTACTGATATCATCTTCACTGATACAGTTTTTGTAAAAAAATCCCTGGGACCAAATATTACAGTTTCAAAAACTGATGCAACCTGTTCAACCAATGGAAGTATTACTGTAACAGCCACAAGCGGTCAGCCTCCTTATGAATACAGCATCAATGGCGGTACTACATTTCAAAGCTCTAATGTTTTCAACAATCTGCCACCTGCAACGTATAGCGTTACATCAAGAACTGTAGGTACCACTTGTAACTCTGCTGTTCAACAAGTGACGATCAATTTGATCAATACATTGACAATGACGGTTACAAAAGTTGACGCCAATTGCACCGGAGGTTCAATCACTATAAATGCATCAGGCGGTACTACCCCATATCAATACAGTATCAACGGTGGTTCAACTTACCAGAGTGGAAACAGTTTTACTGGTCTTGCAGGCGGCACTTATAATGTGATGGTAAGAGATGCGGCAACCTGTACTGCTTCGCAACAGGTGACATTAACTTTTACCAATAACCTTACAGTTAGTGCAAACCAGCAGGCAAATATCTGTACAGGTCAGTCATACACACCCAACTTTACATCCAATGCTGCATCGTATAGCTGGTCGCCAACAACCGGAGTAAGCAATCCTTCAATATTAAATCCGGTTCTGTCACCACAAACGACCACTACTTATACACTAACAGCGACATTGGGAACCTGTACTGCACAGCGGACGGTTGCGGTATCAGTTTCACCAGGTGCAACAGTTAATGCAGGTCCGGATGCCACTATAATAGCAGGGGATGTGTATCAAATGCAGTCAACTGGTTCAGCAGGTACTTATTTGTGGACACCATCTACCGGTTTAAGTTCAGCAACTGTTCTTGCACCAACAGCTTCACCGGCAACTACAACTAATTATACTTTGATTGTAACTACGCCTTTGGGTTGTACGGCTACGGATAACATTCTAATTACTGTAGTACCTTATTGTGTAAAACCAATGGAAGCCTTCACACCAAATGGTGATGGCATCAATGACCTTTGGTTGATTACAAACGGAAATTGTCTTTCCAATGCCAAGGCACAAGTATTTAACAGGTACGGAAACAAGGTGTTTGAATCCAATGATTACAGAAATACCTGGAATGGTACCTATAAAGGGAAACCGTTGCCTGACGGAACTTATTATTATGTAATTGATTTCCGTTTGCTGAATGGCAGGGCCGTAGTGCTGAAAGGAAATGTGACCATATTGAGATAACCAATAAAATGAAATTATTATGAAGCGAATTATATACCTGGTATCATTCATCATTGCAAGCAGTACACTTTATGCTCAGCAATTGACAACTTTATCATTATACGACCAGCAGGGAAACTTGCATAACCCTGCTACAGCAGGTGCTGCACAGCATGGAGTTGTTGGTGCATCATACCGAACTATGTGGGATGGAATTGATGGCGGACCACAAACTGCTTTTCTGTTCGGTTCTGGCTATTTGAAGAATGCAAAAATTGGTCTGGGAGGATATTTTTATAATGATGTGACAGGGCCAACAAAAAGAACTGGGGTGCAGACAGCATATGCTTATCATATCCCGATGAACAATGGTGGCACTTTTTCACTTGGCCTGGAAGCAAGGTTTCAGCAATTTTCAATTGATAAAGCCAAACTGCAACAATCATTAGGAGCTAATGATCCAGTGCTGGCCGGTCAGGGTAATCGGTTTAAAGCAGATGCTGGTTTCGGAATTTCTTATAATGGTAAAAAATTCCAGGTAGGAGCATCAGTAAGCCAACTGTTGCAATCCAAACTGGATTTTTATAATGGTAACCTTAACCCTACTGAAGAAGCTATGCTTTACAGGCATTATTACCTGCATAGTAATTATCAATGGCAGGTGGACAATAATACTAAGATCATACCGAACCTTTTATTCATTTACCTGCCAAATGCACCGTTAGAATTCCAGGGAGGGGCAAGAGTTGAACATAAAGAAATATTCTGGTGGGGAGTGGCGCTAAGAGCTAAGCAAAGCTGGATGCTTTCAGCCGGTGTAAAGATCCAGAAGAAATTCACTATTGGCTATTGCTTCGACATTTACGACTCACCATTAAGTGTATATGATCCCGGATCAAACGGTCATGAGATACTGCTGAAGTATGATTTTATAAAGTAAGAATTAAGAAATTTAATTCAAGAGACAGGGGCAGGAGTTTTTATAAAACTTTTGTCCCTTTTATTTTGCTTTGTATGAGGGCTTGAAGGCTTTGACCTCTTAGCTTAATTCACTAAATTCGTAGACAATGGAAACTATAGCCCACCTACCCAAGTATAACCTGAATGACGAGGAAGAGAAGAAGCTCATCCTTCGGGAATA
>CAYVSH010000136.1:0-8274 GCA_964453625.1 uncultured Chitinophaga sp. | reverse complement strand
TGAACTCGGCTTTTAGTTAATATCTTTATACAATGAATAAAATCTTCGTTTTTATTACAGGTATTCTACCGATAATACTTATTATTTCGTGTAGTCAGACAGAGCCGAAAAATAAAGTGAAATATTGTGGAATTGAATTAAGTGAAAACGAATACAATAATCTTCAGTATAGAATAAACATGCAGGATGCGGTATATCAGGCTGATACTATTTGGAATATTTATGACCAGATTAATGATTCGATAAGAACACATATGCCCGACACTTTAGATTTTGAAATATTCATGTCCTTATTAACCAAAGATGAGGTTGCAATTGATGTTCTAATTCCAGATAACGAGAAGTACTTTGACATTATTGGATGTACATTAATGAATTCGGAATTTAAAGGTAAAATGCCGAGGCAACTATACTTATGCGTCTACTCATATTCTAAACCTGATGGTAGCGGCTTTAGTCCGCTTGAATATGCAATAAGAAAGCTATAAAAACCACTCTTCTAATCCACGGCGTAAAGAAAAACACTCGTCACGGCGTAAAACACCAACAACATAAAAGATCAATACTTCCTAACATCCAGGTTTGCATAAAAAACTCCTAACCATCACATTTTCACTCCATTCCCTCACATTTACCCATGTCAATCCAACTCTAAACAAGCTATCCTTCATTTGCTCCAGAAACTTTTTCATTTTTACCCTTGTCACTCACACTCTAAACAAGCAATATCTCGCTACGGAGCACCAAACTTTAGTTTCTACCAATGTCACTCGAATTCTAAACAAACAGTGAGCAACAAAACAGGATGTCACTCAAATTCTAAACAAACAATATTTCAGTACGAAGCATAAATATTTCGCATTTACCTCTGTCATTCATACTCTAAACAATGTATATTTAGTATCGCAACAACCATAAACCTTATCTCATGGCCTCGCATACATACAACTGCTCCCAGCAGCACCTTTACATCATTGCCCGCATGGCATGGCACTCATGTAATAAATATCTTACCGCCTTCAATAAGTTTAGTCCCCGCTATACACCGGCATACATCACCAGTGCAATAGCACAGATAGATGCGGCGGAGCATATCGCCAGCCGGGAGCAGGCAACAAAGCTGCTCTATGTACAATTAGTGCAGCAGGCAAAAACAGCATTATGGCAATGGCAGAAGTTAAAGCTATACATCACAGATGCTTTTCCGCAAAACGAATTGCAAATACATCTCAATGCCGCAGGTTACCCCCACTACCGAAAAGCATCAAGAAAATATTGGAGTGATTGTACACAACTGCTCAATCATGCAGAAACATTTATTACAAACAACCAGGCACAGCTATCAGCAAACGGCAACATGCCGCCTGCATTCATCAGCACATTCACCACTGAAAAAGATAAGTACACCAACCTGCTCCGGCAATACTATGAGTCAGCACAAAGCAATCCCGTAAACACACAACAAAAGATTTTGGCCAACAATGCCATTCATCAGCATCTCATGTCTATGATGCTCGATGGGCAACGCATCTTCATCAAAGATGCTGCTGTCAAAAAATTATTCGTCTTTGATCAGCTACACATTCCGTTAATAGCACATAGAAAAACATAAGCCTATTTTCCGCCCTGGCAAATGATCCCCCAAAAAACTACACACCGTGATTGGTGCCTGTTTGCCGGAAAGTAAATTTTTCTTCCACCAACCACAGCATAAGGAATTAGCACGGTAACTATAGAAAAAAGGAATATATTGTACTCCTGCATTCTCATTTACTGCTGAAATATATTTTTTCAATTTTAAAACATACCACCATGACAAATTTAGAATTAGCTAAACAAGCTTATGCCGATTTTGCCGCTGGCAATGTTCCCGGTGTATTAGCCGTTTTTGATCCTGCTATTGAATGGAATGAATGTAATGGCTTTCCCTTTATAGAAGGCAATGGCACTTTCATCGGGCCCGAAGCCGTTGTAACCAACGTTTTCATGCAGCTGCCGGTTTATTATGAAGGTTTCAATATTGCCATAACCGAATTATTTGCAGCAGGTGATAAAGTGGTAATGGAAGGTTTTTACCAGGGTACGTATAAACCAACGGGCAAATCATTTAAAGCAAATGCAACGCATATCTGGAATGTAAAAGACGGAAAACTTACCCGGTTTTTCCAGGCTGTGGATACTGCTGCAATCATTAATTAAAAGCACTGTTCTGACATCTTATCAAAGCAGGAATTTCTTCCTGCTTTTTTATATCCGGAACAATTTACCTGGTTGTCCGTATTATTCACAACGAGACTTTAAAAATTGCACAAAAGCATTTTGCTATCTTAGTAAGAAAAGTTTGCAAAATGAAAGCAGCCATTCGCAGGTCATATGGTCCGCCGGAAAAGATCAGGATTGAAGAAATAGAAACTCCGGTTCCAAAAGAAAATGAAGTATTGATAAAAGTAGTTGCTACCACAGTGAACAGAACTGATTGTGCCAATCTTACTGCAAAGCCATTCATTATGCGGTTTGTAGTTGGTTTATTTAAACCCAAAAGAATAATACTGGGCAACGATTTTGCGGGCCAGGTAGTAGCGGTTGGAAGCCATGTAAAGAAATTTCAATTGAATGACAGGGTATTTGGTTTTAAAGACACTGGCTTATCCTCGCAAGCAGAATTTGTTGTATTGAATGAAAACGATAACCTGATACCTATACCGGAAGGCATCGATTATAAACATGCTGTTGCAAGCCTGGAAGGTGCACACTATGCATATACCTTTATTCATAAACCAAAGATATCTTCAGGGCAACGCATATTGATAAATGGTGCAACCGGGGCAATTGGTTCTGCTGCCTTACAACTTGTAAAGCAATTTGATGTGCATGTAACAGCCACCTGCAATACTAAGAACATAGAACTGATACAAAACTTGGG
Organism: uncultured Chitinophaga sp.; assembly: GCA_964453625.1. GTDB lineage: Bacteria > Bacteroidota > Bacteroidia > Chitinophagales > Chitinophagaceae > JJ008. The sequence goes on along the minus strand of CAYVSH010000136.1, from coordinate 5,351 downwards.
TGCGGATAAAATATACGATTATACGAAAGAAGATTTTACAAGCGGCATTGAAAAATATGATTTCATTCTAGATACTGTGGGCAAAAGTAGTTTCGGGAAATGTATACCCATATTAAATAAAGGCGGAACATATATTTCGTCAGAATTAGGAGCTTTTGCACAGAATGTTTTCTTTGCACTTTTTACAAAAATTGCAGGCAGCAAAAAAGTGATCTTCCCTATTCCAAGTAATCCTAAAATAACGATGCCTTATATAAGCGAATGTTTGCAAAAAGGAATTTTCAAACCAGTGATCGATAGAGAATATCCATTGGAAAAAATAGCATCAGCGTTTGAATATGTAATGAGTGGACAGAAAACAGGTAATGTAATAATCGTACTATGATATTATTTTACAGTTTGAGATGAATTTAATTCATCCATTAAATTATTTACGTTATCAATATTGCTTACCAGCAGCTTTTTTTAACCATAACCTACATTGCCCTTTTTAGCGGCTCAGCAAAAACTGGTATATGCTTGATCAATACATTCTTCTTCACAAGGTCTTTAATGATCACCTGGCCATACTCATGCCCTATTCTATCTGTTGAATTGGGATCAAATGTCTGGCTTTGTGCAGTATAGAGAAGTTTGTTTCCGGCAAGATCATATAAATTACTTTCCCAGAAATATTTAGTGTCAGTAAGATAATATTCATCTGCATGAATTCTTTCAAACATGAACCGGGAATAATTCCAGAACCTGTTTTGCGAATATTCAAATGAAGAATATGGAGGTCTTTGGGGTAAATAATACCGCTCCCTTATTTTATTAAGTAATACAATAGTAAGCACAGCATCTACACCTGCATTGCGTAACTTGTTGATGGCTTGCTGCTCTGTCAAATTATCAAATAATTTTGCATCGTATTCATTACAGGAACAAGCTGCATCATATCCCAATGCTTTGAGATCATCAACAATATGTTGCTCCATTCTTTCTCTAAGAGAACCTTCACTTTCCCTTATCAGCCCTAAAACCACGATTTTCTTAAGCTTGGACTGAACTGTATTTTCTGCCTTCCATGAACTGGTTATCTGTGTTGTAACACCACAACCTGTAACAAGCACAGACATAAGTAAGGACAGCATAAGACTGCGTTTCATATCAATGTTTTAGGCTTGCAAATTAAATGTAGCACCGTGCAGCATATGTGAGTTTCATCATGCTACTTAATGAGATTTTGCAATTGTGTAACCAAAAAAATATTAAAACACCGTTTACTGACTAAAAAAGAGGCAGTATCCCTGCTTTTTTATTTTTTTTACTCCCGGAAATACTCTACCTTCTTACAGCCAAAAACTTCTACCATGAAACAGGTAATAATTTTTACCCTCTTACTGAGTTTATCAGTAGGTTCATTTTCTCAAGCCATAGAACCCACCCAACCCACAACAAAATCAGAGTATCTTAAAAAAAGCAGGACACAACGGACTGTTGGGTTTATCATGCTTGGTGCCGGAGCAGTTACACTTATCAGTATAAGTGGTGGCAATACGAACCTTAACTCAGTGGGAACATTAGCCATACTCGGCGGCGGTTTGGTTGTTGGCAGTATCACTCTTTTTATTGCAGCAGGAAAAAATAAAAGAAGATATAAAAATGCTACCGCCTCTTTTCAATTTGAAGAGTCGCATTCGATAGTACAGCGATCAATACAAACCAAAAAAATACCTGCAGTAGCGTTGAAGATCAGTTTATGAATATATTTTATTAAGCTACAAAGGATTTACAAAAGTGTACGATAATTAATTTCCAACTTTCCCATTTTTATATTTCTCCCATTCTTCGCTGCTCATCTTTTGGGTATCCAATAATTTCAACATCCCGTTTTCAAAACCCGGTTCATCTGGTAATTGGATTTTGTATTGCTCGATCATATAGTTACCGGCATTTATCCAGATATGCCCGCCTTTATTCTCCAGTCCTGGCCCGTTAACGGTATACAGCAAACATTTCTTTCCGTTCAGCATCACTTCTTGTTTATATTCTACTATACTGCGGCCTTTGTTTACAAACCGCATATTATCATTTTCTCTTGCCACATCAGCAATATGGAAATAGAAATTGTCATTCTTATTCTTTAATGCCCTCCACACAAAACCAAGACCTGCAAGATCAAAATCATAGCTCTGCCAGGGCAATTCTGTTAGAAATAATGAATCCTTAATAGGACCAACTTCTATGCTTATTTTCTTTGCTCCGTCAAATGAAAGTGTTGCAACATGTTGTGGCGTTTTGCCTTTTGCCAGCCGGTGGTTAGTGAATTCTTTAACTGAATAATTTGTCCAGTCAATAGTGGCTGTTACCAATGTGGCAACATCTTCCCCTTCATGCCACTTAAAAGATTGTAGCCTGTTACTATCTTCTACATACAGATAAATTTTGGAAGCATTTGTGCCATCCCAGTTGGATTTCTGGTACACATAAACAGTATGCAGGTCATCAAAACCGGCAGGTTTGCCGTATTTTTCTACCTGTGCTTTTGCTGTAACTACCATAAATAATATGGCTGTAAGAATAAAAAACCTTGACATCATTAATATTTGCATCCTGTGACAACAGGTGGTGAAGAAAGGTTACAGATCTTTTATAAAAAATTATATCCTTTCTTCAATACTATCTCAGTTGCTATCAATATTTTATATTGAACATTTACAAAAGGAAAGGTTTTACTACCTTTAATCACTTCTGTTCCAAACGGAACATTTTATCAAAACAGGCAATCCTTTGCCATTTATCTCATTTTTTCATACCTAAGCCAATGAGAAAAAGATACTACTTATCCATGCTAAGCATTTTTGTACTGATATTGCTGTTTGATGCAGTTTATATTCCTGCACACAAATCATTGGAATTATTTTTACTGGCAGCCGGTCTTCATTTTGTGCTGTTTGTACCAGTTAACTTTCTAGGCATATACTTTCTTTATAAACCTATTGATCAGTTATTTCTTTACAACAAAGGGACTAGAAATGCAAAACTTCGGATAAGAAGCCTGTCGTGGTACTCATCCACCTGGATATTCTTCCTGGGTGTAGTATATTTCGGTACAATGATTCTGATGATCTATTTGGCACAGGTTGAAACAGGTAATGTCGCCATGAATGAAATTCCTTCGGCAATATGGCTGACAGCCATACCCTCAATACTTTACATTTTTGCCATCCTGCCTGCATTTATTGCCTGGTTTATTATTAATGATTTCACCCTCGATCTGAAATCCATTGTTTTTAACCGGTTCAAATTATCCTATCCTGCCGGGACGCAAAGGATTGGTCTTACTTTGCTCATATCATTTATGATACTTGGTCTGTTCCCATCCATTTTGGTATCACTGGAGCTGATCGTTTCCAGTGCAGGTGATAAATACGGACAATTTTCTGATATGTCGCCGCTGGAAGGAATAATACCGGACAGGGTTGCCATTTTTTTAGGAATGATCTGCGCTGTGATATTCATCACCCGTTCATTCACCAAACCCATACATGCCCTGCTGAAAGAAATGAGTAAAGTGAAAGAGAGGAATTATACTTCGAAGGCTGCCATTATCACAGGTGATGAGATCGGCATACTGACCCATGAATTCAACGACATGGTAAAAGGATTGCATGAAAGGGAACTGATCCGTGATACATTCGGGAAATATGTACCTAAAGATGTGGCCACAGCAATCCTGGATAAAAAGATAAATGCAACTGGCGAAGTAAGAACATGTACTATACTCTTTACAGATATTGAGAATTACTCAACCATTGCAGAAGAACTACAACCTGCCGAAGTAGTTGCTATGCTGAATGAATATTTCACTATGATGGTTGATATCATTCAAAAACACAAAGGTGTAGTGAATGAATTTGTAGGAGATGCAGTGTTTGCCATGTTCAATGTTCCTTTCGATGATCCTGACCATGCTAGTAATGCTATGAAATCGGCATTAGCTATAGAGCAAATAACCGCTAAGAAAAGATTCGGGAAAAACATTTTATTAAAGACTCGGATCGGTATCAATACAGGTGTGGTAGTAGCAGGTAATATCGGCGCAGTAGACCGGCTGAAGTACGGCGTAGTAGGTGATGAAGTGAATATTGCTGCCCGGCTTGAACAATTAAATAAAAAACTTGGGACCAGTATACTTGCTGGCGAAAACACTTATGATTTGATTAAAAATGAATTTGATTGTAAATATCTTGGCGATTTTCAGTTAAAAGGGAAAGAAAGAAATACAAAAGTTTATAGTGTATCCATATGACTCGTAAACTAATATCATGGATATATGAACAAAATTGAACTGATCCTATAATTATTTTAACCTATTAGTAATTAAACACTCTAAATAACTATGTGATATACGACTATGTTTAATTAAACCAACTGGTTAAATCCCTATCAGGAGTTATTCTTTTGTATTTTAATTTTTAAAGGTTTGCTAACTGTTACACCAGATCCTTTTGCCAGGAATACAGAATGAGGCTTTACCCCCTGAATAAAGGGCTTAAATTTCTTCCCATAAAGCTTTTCAATATCAAAATCTAAATAATAATCTTTTACATCAAAAACTTCCCACCTGGGATGATTGACAGCATATTCAATCGTTGTACAGTCATTCAATTGATTGTATCCGAAATAATGTTCTAATATAAACTCGGCTTCAGTTCCCTCCTCGATTTTCTTAGAATTTGGAAAAGCATTTAACCGCATCAGGTTTTTACTTTTCTTTATTTGCAATTGATATTCTACTAAAATAGTATCAGCTGTTTTAATAACCCGGTGATTCATTTTTGCACTGGAGTAATGTTCATTGTAAAGAAAATTAGCCAGTCTTGCAACAATGGGCTTAGGCACAATTTCAGAAATAAACCCTACTCCTCTTTTCCATATTCCGTTTTCATTTCTCTTAATATAGTATCGTAGATTAACTTCTTCGAAATTTGTATGAAAAGGCCATCTTACTCCTAATACTTTTGTGTTATTGAAAAGAAAACCTACAACACTAACAAAGGTTTTACCTTCATAATAATCTAATTCTGTTCCGGGTGGCAAGTGATGAATTAAAATACCAGGATCGACTTCATAGTTGAACATGGCCAGGTATTCCCATGTAGCTGATAAAAATTTTTTATTAATCATGGGCCAGTATTTCTGCAATTTTACCTGGCTTTGCGTATGCATACCTGGCAAGAAATGATGTTTTATAATAACTATCAATACCATTACTGCAAATAGTACCAGCTTTTTGCAGATCCAGAAATCCATCAGGTTCCTGAAAAGCTCCATCTAGAATAATATGCTGAATTGCACCTATTACA
>CAYVSH010000135.1:0-8308 GCA_964453625.1 uncultured Chitinophaga sp. | reverse complement strand
TATCCCAATGCCCCAACCGCCATCGAGGTCAGATACAATTAATATAACACCATATTTATTAAGGGTAAGATGTAGGTCGTCCCTTTTAACCCAGGTTTCGTAAGTAAAGGGTTGTGTGCTGAAATCATATCCGCTGCCGATATTTACCCAGGGGTCTGTTGTAAGCGAATTTGTTCTATTTAGCTGCAGGCCATTACCGCTACCGGGTTTTTTAATATCAGTTACATACCTATCAAAAATCTGGGAGGCTGTAAGTGGTGCATCATAGATTTGAATATCATCAATTATACCATTTACAAAATATGTATTGTCAGCAGATTTTCCTATGAAAAGATCCCCGCCATTTAATACACCAAATGTTCCGGAAATAATTGAACTGGATCTCAAAGCTCCGTTTACATAAAGTTTGAGAGTTGTACCATCAAAAGTAGTAACCACATAATACCAATTATTAAGTTGAACCGGATTTGTTACCGGGTTTTCAAAGGCATATTGCTCTGTTCCACCTTTATGGATGGTACTGGCAAAATTCATTTGCGATGGTGTAAGTATTCCAGGATTGCCATCCAGAAAATCCCCATATTGAAGATTGTAATGACCTTCACTTCCCTGGTTGCCTTTACCTATTATAAAGTTTGCCTGATTGGCACCTGTAAAAAAGGCATTTGGTTTTACCCATGCTGATAAAGTGTATGAGTTACTTAGCTGTAGAGAAGTACTATTAGCTACCTGTATATAACTTGAAACAGTTCCATTAAAGCTATAGGCACTATTAGGATTGCCAAACCTGTCGTTTGTTAAAGTAACATTATTAGTTGTTCCGTTATTGCCATTACCACTTATGTCATTAGCATTTCCGTTAAGGGGGTAACTTGCAACTAGTGTTTGTGCATTTAATAATCGTACAACTGCAAGAAGCAGTAATGTAAAGAGTGCGGTAAGAAAAATTGTCTTTTTCATGCTTTTTGGTTTAATTAATAAGAAGGGTGAGGATATGCTTTGAAAAGGTATCTGATTCATAACAAAATTGAATCCGGCATGCTGGTTGTCAAATACTCAATTTATAGTACATGCTGCAAAATGTGCAGGAATTGAAATATTTTAGAAGTGAGAAGTTGAAGCAATGAAACCTAACAAAGCCATTTTTTGGCTACTCTTAACTTCCTGTTTTTATACAGGTTATACCCAAACCACAATGGTGGATAGCCTGCAACGTTTGGTTTATTCAGCTAAAACAGCGGATGAAAAGTTAAAGGCATTATTAAATTTATTTGAACAATACCACAGTATTAACCAGGATACATTAGATGTGTATGGCCCGGTTGTAAAGGAACTTGCCGATAAAAGTAAGGACCCTAAAATGAAAAGCCTTGCCGCACTTGCTTATGCCAATTGGTATTATCGCTGGGGATGGAGTGATAGTTCAATCGTTTTTATTGAGCCGGAAATTGCCCGTAATGATGTGGCAGACCCTGCCACCCGTGATATTTATTTTAAACTGATGCGGGCAAAAGCAATTTATCTCGGTTCCAAATCTAGGTTTGCAGAATCGCTGGATGTACTATATGGTATACTACCATTAGCCGAGAAATATAATGATACGCTTACAATAGGGTTAACGTGTAACACTATAGGTTCTGTTGCCATTACCAGGCAACAACCGAAAGAAGCATTGAAATGGATCAATCGTTCCTTCTTCATTGCAGGAACAAGTAACAGGCATCTGCATGTGCTGGCGCCGGCGTATATTAATGCCGGATATGCTTATGCCTCAATAGGTAAAATGGACTCCGCCGGGTATTTTATTGACAAAGGTTTACCCCTTTGCCGGCAATTACAAAATCTGAATTATGTGGCCACCGCCCTTCGTATTCAATCAACCATCTATACTAATACAAGGCAATATAAATTGGCTGAAAAAGCTTTACTGGAGATGATCAGCATAAGGGCCAGGCTTTCTCCGGCGAATTTCATTGTAGAAGATAACATTCAACTTGTTGATTTTTATGCAGCCTCCGGTCAGCTTGAAAAGGCCATAGATCTTTGCCTTGTAAATTTGAAACAAGGCTCCGTCAACGGCGGTTCTGCAGACGGCACCACAGTTTTTACCAACGACCCGAAATTGCGGATTACTTACCTGGAGAGGCTGGCTGGTTATTACAAACACTCCAACCGCTTAAATGAATACAGTGAAGCTCTGGAAGAACTAGTTAGTGCCAAAGACTCATTATACGCTGCAAATTCTGCAGAAGCGATTGCAGAATTGCAAATGAAATACGAGGTTCAAAAGAAAGAGAACACTATTCTGCAACAGAAGTACAGTCTGCAACGTAAAAATATTTTGTTTTATGGTTCAATAGGCATCACATTGTTGCTATTAATTACAGGTGTAATGCTTTTCAGGAATTACCGGAATAAACAAAAGGAAAAAGTAACGAGGTTAATGGAAGAAGAAAGAAAACAGGCGGAAGAAGCGGTTAGAAAAGCGGAAGAAAAAGAGAGGGTACGAATTGCCTCAGATTTGCATGATAACCTGGGCGCATATGCAGCTTCTATGGCCTCCAGCCTTGGTTATATTCACCTGCCGGAACCAGATGAAAAAACGAAAATCGCTTTTCAGCAACTGACAGAAAATTCACAGGCCATTATTTCGCAGTTGAACGATACCATTTGGGTATTAAAGAAAGATGCACTAAGCCTTACTGCTATTAGCGACCGGTTAAAGACTTTTATCAGCCGCATTCGTAAAAGTTATCCGGCCATTAACATTGAAGTAATAGAAGATATTGACCATGATGTTCAGTTGCCTTCTTCACAGGCTTTTCATTTATACCATATTCTACAGGAAGCAGTAAATAATGCTTTAAAACACAGTGAAGGCAAAAACGTTATGGTATCTTTTCAATCATCATTTGAATGGCAGGTAACAGTAAGTGATGACGGCAAAGGCTTAAACAAAGCAGCCATAGGAGCCAATACCGGCAACGGTTTGACGAATATGACTGAACGATGCCACGAAGCAGGCTGGACTATAAACTGGGATAGTGGTAAAGGTGCAGGCACTTCTGTAATTATTAGGCCTACTACAAATTGATTATTTTTTAGTAGGGCATCATTGCTAATTTTATAAAGCTTATGAATTTTAGAGTTGCCCTTTGTGAAGATAATAATGTGAACCGTAATACTTTTTTGCAAAAAGTTCAGGTGTTAGGCAACATGCAATTAGCATTTGTGGCAGCCAACGGTCATGATTGCCTGGAACAGTTGAAGGGTTTGCCACAGGCAAAAATGCCGCAGGTAATTTTCATGGATCTGGAGATGCCGCAAATGAATGGTATAGAGACTATCAGGCTGGCCAAATCGCTTTACCCTTCTGTACATTTTATAGTATTAACTGTATTTGATGATGATGAAAAGATATTTGAAGCAATAAAATCAGGTGCATCGGGATACTTACTTAAACATGAGCCTCCAGGTATATTACAAGAGGCAGTGATGAATGTGCTGGAATATGGAGGAGCCCCTATGAGTCCCGCAATTGCGAGAAAAGCCTTACAATTGATGAGTAAAGCTATTCTGCAGGACAATGAGGCTAAGGGAACTTTACCGGAAATGATTACAAGCAGGGAAGAAGGGGTTCTGAAGTTTATGGTGAACGGGTGGGATGCTAAACGCATTGCTGCTGAATTGGACATAAGTGTACTGACTGTGAGTAAGCACATTGCCAATATTTATGAGAAATTGCATGTACAGTCAAAGGCCGAAGTGATCAGTATGGCACATCAGCAAAAGTGGTTTAAAGCCTAGACATATATTGAACAATTCACCCACTCCCCATCAAAATCAGCATTATATTTTTTGTAGAAATTAATAGCAGGTTCATTCCACTCTAAAACCTGCCATACTATGCGGGGCAGGTTCCTTTCTTTTGCCTCTTCGATCAATTTATCGAATAATAATTTCCCGATTTTTTTCCCCCGCATTGCTTCTGTTACAATAATATCTTCGAGATACATGCATTGCCCCCTCCAGGTAGAATAGCGAATGTAGTATAATGCAAAGCCATGTATAAGTCCGTTTTCTTCTGCAACAAAACTCCACCAAACAGGATTTTTTCCGAAACCACTTTCTGTAAAATGTTCTAATGTAACAGTTACAGCGTCCGGCTCTTTCTCATATACTGCCAGTTCAGTAATCAGCTCAAGTAGTCTTGGACAATCCTCTTTTATTGCTCTTCGTATTGTTATCCCCATCTTTTATTTATTGAAGTGATAAATTCAGATCAGTAATAATATCCTGCAGGTTTTCAATACCAACATTCATTCTTATCAGTCCATCGGTAATACCATATCTTTCTTTTTCTTCTTTTGGAACACTATAATGCGTCATAGATGCTGGATGCGACAGTAAGGTATCACAGGTTCCTAAAGAAACAGTTCTGATGCACATTTGAAGTTTATTCATAAACTCAATACCGCCCTGGAAACCACCTTTTAATTCAAAACTCAACATTGCACCTGGATGCCGCATTTGTTTCATCGCTGTATAATGATCGGGATGATCGGCAAGCCCGGTGTAATTGACTTTTGCAACTGCCGGATGTGAACCCAGAAAATTGGCAACTTCCATCGCATTATGACAATGTCTTTCCATTCTTACTTCCAGTGTTTTTATTCCCTGGATCAACATGAATGTATCAAAAGGATTAGAGTTGCCTCCCAGTAAGCGATGTACTTTGGTAACTTTTGTATTCATCAGTTCCACATCTTTGCCGATCAATATTCCGCCTATTGCAGTACCATGTCCGTTCAGGAATTTTGTAGTTGAATGCACTATGAAATCAACGCCAAATTGAAAAGGTTGTTGCAAATAGGGTGTGGCAAATGTATTATCACAGGCTACAATGCAGTTATATTGCTTAGCCAGCTTTGTAAGCTCATCTATATCTACACATTGTATGGTTGGGTTTGCAGGAGTTTCCAGGTACAACATTTTTATGGAAGGGTCGGCTTTCAGTTTATCTTCAGCAATAGCAAGATCTCTGAGGTCAGCAATCACTGCATCGATCTTAAAGCCCGGAAGAATATTATTGACCAATTCATTAGTGCCTCCATACAATGAAAAATGTGTGAGTATTTTATCACCCGGTTTTAAAGTTGCTAACATTAAAGTTGAAATAGCTGCCATGCCTGAAGCATGAAGGATTCCTTTTGCTTCTATCCCCAAACCAAAACTTTCCAGTGCTGTTATCTTTTTTTCTGCTTCTGTTATTGTGGGGTTTCCCCATCGGCTATAGATATAACCTTCCTCCTGTCCACTGAATCGGCGCATACCTTGTTCTGCATCATCAAACACATATGTACTGCTTGCATAGATAGGAACCTGGTGTGCATACATCGGATCTTGTTCATGACCTGCATGTACAGCCATTGAGCCCCATCCGGTAAGTGGAAAACTTTTATCCATATATGAATATTGTAAAGGTGAAATTTGAATATTGATTCAAACTTATCAAAGCTAAATGAAAATGAAGGAACTGCTGAAACAAATGGCACTCTATAATATCTGGGCACATCAAAAGATCATTGATATTGTTTTATCACTGCCCGAAGAAAAACAAATAGCCAAATTGCCAAGCAGCTTCAGTAGTCTTCATGATACTATCTTGCATATATGGGATGCTGAGAGTATATGGTGGCAACGGATGAAACTTCATGAACGGTTTGCAATACCCAGTGACAACTTCAAAGGATCAACAAGAGATGCAGCAAATGGTCTGCTAAGTCAGGCCCGGTTATGGGAAAACTGGGTGAATAATGTTTCTGAAACCATGCTGGAACATGTATTTGAATTTCGTAACAGTAAAAGGGAACAGGTGAAGATGCCAATCTGGCAAATGCTGATACATGTTTTTAATCACGGAACTTATCACCGTGGCCAATTAGTGAATATGCTACGCCAATCAGGTGTAGAAAAGATTCCTGCTACCGATTTTGTATTAGTACCAAGAAGTAAGAAGTAAAATACTAGTACTCCCATTTAAGCAGTGTGGCTCCCCAGGTAAATCCGCCACCAAAAGCTGCCAGTACTATATTATCTCCTTTATTCAATTCGTTTTTCCATTCCCATAAACATAAAGGAATAGTTGCAGCTGTCGTGTTGCCATATTTCTGGATATTGATCATTACTTTTTCTTTTGGTAATCCCATTCTGTTAGCAGTAGCATCTATAATTCGTAGATTAGCCTGGTGAGGGACAAGCCATGCAATATCTTCACCGGTTAATTTATTTCTTTCTAAAAGTTCGGCACTAACATCTGCCATTCCTTTAACAGCAAATTTGAATACTGCCTGGCCTTCCTGGTACGCAAAATGTTCTTTTGCCATAACGGTTTCGACCGAAGCAGGTTTTTTTGAGCCGCCTGCTTTCATATGCAGATATTGTGCTCCACTGCCATCGCTTTTTAAAATACTATCGAGTATTCCATACCCTTCAAAATTGGGTTCCAATAGAACAGCACCGGCTCCATCACCAAAAATGATGCAAGTGGTACGATCTTCATAATCTACGATTGAACTCATTTTATCAGCTCCGCATACTACTACTTTTTTGTAACGTCCGCTTTCAATCAGTGCAGCTCCTTGTGTAAGTGCATACAAAAAACCAGAACAAGCCGCAGAAAGATCAAATCCCCAGGCATTTTTTGCTCCCAGTTTATCACAGGCTATATTGGCAGTGGCAGGAAAAACCATATCAGGCGTTACTGTGGCTACTATCAGGCATTCAATTTCATCAGGTCGCATTCCTCTTTTCTCACATATTTGTTTAACAGCTGGAACCACCATATCAGATGTAGCCAGACCTTCGCCTCTTAATATCCTTCGTTCTGAAATTCCGGTTCTGGTTCTTATCCATTCATCATTTGTATCCACCATTTTTTCAAGATCAAAATTCGTCAGCTTATCTTCCGGAACGAAGCCGCCAACTGCTGTAATCGCTGCTGTAATTTTTTTAGTGATCATCCTTATAATTTAGTTAATAAGATGGCTAAAGTTAAGGTAAGATTGATGAAGTAAGAATTGCTGCAATAAACATCTTAATTCTAAGTTTTTTAGGCTTCTGTCTTCAACCCGATTTCCCTATTTTCGCAACCTATGATAGCTTACCTGAAAGGAGATTTTGTGAATAAAAGTCCGGCCGTGGTACAGGTAGATGTTAATGGAGTAGGGTATGAAGTACAAATAAGCTTACATACTTTTTCAAAGATCCAAAATCTTGAAAAGGGAATTCTTCATACTGCTTTGCTGATAAGAGAAGATGCACACACTATTTATGGTTTTTTTGAGTTGGCTGAAAAAGAGATGTTCCTGCATTTGCTAAGTGTTTCAGGTATTGGAGCATCTACAGCAAGGGTAATGTTGTCATACATGCAGCCGGATGAACTGTCAAAAGCTATTATCCAGGGAGATACGAGGACACTGGAAGGAATAAAAGGCATAGGCAAAAAGACGGCAGAAAGAATGATCCTGGAGTTAAAGGACAAATTGGCAAAAAATCCTGTGAATTCAAATATTTCGCCATTGAAAAACAATACTTTGCAGCAAGATGCGTTAAATGCTTTAACCGCACTAGGTATTAGCCGGCAGCAGGCTGGTCCAGCTATTGACAAAACACTGGCGGCCAATCCAAATCTATCCGTTGAGGAATTGATAAAGTTAGCACTTCGTACCCTTTAATCTATTATTTCAGGAAACTAACTGATGGAGAAAAAACATTGAACCTTAGAACTGCTCATATCCTCCGTACACTGGTAATTTTTACCGTGATACTTGCCAATACTTTACCGGCGAATGCAGGTACTGATTTCATTGGACCTATAAAATTTTTTTACAATGCAAAGGCTGATACTTCCCGTTATCCGCTTGTTGACAGGAGAGGAGACCCTTATTCAAACCCCAATAACAATACCTTCGATCTAAGGGATACAGCTTTTATAAAACGGACCATTGAGTATGATCCGGTAACTAAGCAATACTATATTGTCGAAAAAATTGGCAACACTTATTATCGTACCCCCACCTCATTCAGCATGGATGAATTCATCCGGTTGAAAGGGAGACAGGACGAAGAGGATTATTTCAAAAAAAGATCAGCTTTATTGGCTAATATGAACAGAAGGTTGTTCAAACCGAAGTTCAAGGTTTCCAATGACTGGTTCAATCGTATCATGGGCGTAGGTCCTGATGGGAAAGTGAAGATTGATATACGGCCTTCCGGCTATGTTGATTTTCTTGCCGGTTACCAGGGG
>CAYVSH010000134.1:0-8576 GCA_964453625.1 uncultured Chitinophaga sp. | reverse complement strand
AATGTGTTAAATCCCTGATGAATGGCAGATTTGCTTGTTATCAGATAAAAGCAGTAGTTGGTGTAAACTGTTTTCCCGTCAGGAATTTGTACATTTATTTTGAGCTATGCATAACACACCATTCTTTTTAAGGTATAAGCTTCATCATGTTTTTTTCTGGATGCTGGTATTGGGGATATGGTTTTTCCTCCGTGAAGATAATTATGCCAAACAGCAAACTGCATTTGTAGTCACCCTGATCAAAGTGATTGACCTGGCTTTTGTGATATACACTACCAATTTTTTGTTGATACCCCATTTGCTTTATCGAAAGAAATATGGCTTGTTTGCTCTTGCATTTGTATTGCTCATTTTGTCAACCAGTATTTTTAAAATGCGTATACTGGGAAATATTCTTGATAACCCTGCACTCTATAACTGGTCAGAAAACCTGAAAAGCCGTATCTATGATAATATCCTTCCTCATTTTTTCCTGGTAATAGCCGGAGTAGCTGTAAAATTAATGTTGGACTACGGAAAGCTACAGCAACGAATGGCCGAAACTGCAAAAGAAAAGGCAGAGGCTGAGCTGAATTTTTTGAAATCACAGATCAATCCACATTTTGTATTTAATTCTTTAAACTCTGTTTATTTTCTGATAAATAAAGAAAACGCAAATGCCAGGGAAGCTTTACATAAGTTCTCAGAAATGCTACGTTACCAGCTTTATGAAATGAATGGCGAAAAAATTCCAGTGGAAAAAGAGATACATTATTTAAAAGATTTTACTGACTTGCAGCAATTAAGAAAGGATGAAAAATATAAGGTTGATTTTGTTTGTTCACCTGAGGTAAAGGATTTTAAGATAGAGCCTTTGTTACTTATACCGTTTGTTGAAAATGCTTTCAAGCATATATCACATTTCAATGATCGGGCAAATTATGTGAATATAAGCCTGAACAGATCAAACGGAGTTTTCCATTTTAGTGTTGAAAATTCAACCGAACACCAGTCATTAAAACAAGCCGGTGGAATTGGTCTTGCCAATGTGAAAAGAAGGCTTGAACTACTATATCCTGGCAAACATAAGCTTGTAATTAAAAAGGAGGCAAATAAATTTAATGTAGACCTAAACCTGTCGTTATCATGAAAATTATGTGCATAGTTATTGATGATGAGCCATTGGCCCGAAAAGGGATCAAGGAATATATAGGCGATGTAGATTTCCTGGAACTGTATGGCGAATTTGATTCTCCATTGAAAGCAACAGAACTTATTAACGGGGGAAAGGTCCAATTGCTTTTTCTGGATATACAAATGCCAAAGATCACCGGTCTTGATTTTTTTAAGACATTGAAGCAGCCTCCTCCGGTAATTTTTACCACAGCTTACCCTCAGTATGCGTTAGAAGGATATGAGGTTAATGCATTGGACTATCTTGTTAAACCGGTTTCATTCGAACGTTTTTTGAAAGCTGCTTTAAAGGCCAGGGAATACTATGAAGTAAGGGATAAGAATACTTCTGATGCAGATGACTCTACTTTCTTTTTTATAAAAGTGGACAACAAATTAGTGAAAGTGGAATATGATGAAGTGCTATATGTGGAGGCCTTACAGAATTATGTACTAATACACACACCGGCCAAGAAATACATGACCTACCTTACTTTCAAGGCTATTGAAGAATATCTACCTTCAGATAAATTCCTGAAAGTGCATAAATCCTATATCGTAGCAGCTTCTAAGATAGACAGCATAGAAGGCAATGATATCCGGATCGGAGATGAGCATATTCCTGTAAGCCGTAACCAGAAAGAAGAAGTAATGGAGAAGTTGTTGAAGAACCGTTTTCTCAAACGGTAAGCTCTTTTGCTCCAGGTTGCCACTATTAATTTGTATATTTAGATGCTGAATTGCTATAGTGAAAAGGATTTTCATCATATCATTTCTGTTCTCTTCAATAACTGCTTCAACACAGGATGATCCTGCTGTATTATCCAGACAATTAACTGAGCATCTTACCAGTGACCGTGAAAAGGTAACAGCTATTTTTAAATGGATCACCGGCAATATTGATTATGCCGTCAGGCCATCTGAAACAAATCCCCTCCGGCCTTTTTTTGAGGAAGAAGAAAGTGATGGCCCATTGAAGTCATTGAATGAAAGATTGGCAAGTATCGTATTAAAAAGAAAATTTGCAGTTTGTGACGGATATGCAAGACTCTTTACAACACTTTGTGATTATGCTGGTATCCGATCGGAGATCATTGTCGGATATGCCCGTGCAAACAGTAATAAACCACTGGCTAAGTTTGGAGTGAACCATTACTGGAATGCTGTTTATTTCGAAGGCAACTGGCATTTGCTGGATGCTACCTGGGCCAGTGGCTACGTTGCGAGAAATGGGGGAATGTTTATAAGAGATTATGATCCTTTTTATTTTTTAACGCCGCCAGAACAATTCATTAAGGATCATTATCCGGATGATATTGCATGGACACTGCTGCCTGATTCAAAAGTGCCGGAAGAATTTCGGGATTCGCCTTTCAAGCAGGCATCATTCATTAAATACCAGATCACATCTTATTCACCTTTAAAAGGCATTATTGATGTATTTGTCGGGGATACTATTTCTCTAGAGATCAGATCATCCCTCACAGGAGACAGGGCTATTTCACCCAGCTTTGTAAGAAATCCAGATTCGATCAGCCATTCAGAATCTGTTGTTTTCTTAAAGCCGGACAAGATTGAAATGGGGCTGCTGATGCCAAAACATTGCCTATACACTTTTGCAGTAGCATCTGATAAGATACAATGGCTTTATCTTATATATAATAATGACCTGGTGCTGAGGTACCGGGTGAATGTAAAGAATAAGAAAAGCTGATCTAACTTCCCCTTTGCGATCCGGTATTTGATTGCTT
Organism: uncultured Chitinophaga sp.; assembly: GCA_964453625.1. Lineage (GTDB taxonomy): Bacteria > Bacteroidota > Bacteroidia > Chitinophagales > Chitinophagaceae > JJ008. The sequence goes on along the minus strand of CAYVSH010000134.1, from coordinate 5,673 downwards.
GCTTACAAAACCTGTGGATTTCGGTTTCTGGATGAATTTTGAATTTTGTGAAGAAGCTGAATTTTTCTTCTTTGCATCTTTCTTTCCACCTTTCTTATTATTCTGATTCAGAAGTGACATAGAGATATTATTTTTCAATAAAGATAAGGTGTTTTTAAAATTCATTGAAAAAGTGACTTTTGTGCTGATTATAAAAAGAAGTTAACTTTTTTTCTCCGCAGCTAGTTTCTTTTTTACTATACCTGCGGCTTTGGTATAGCCTCCGTCAGAACCATCTACGAAATGAACATGGTTTTTATCAAGGCTTCTTACATAACAAGACATAACAGATTCTGAACTCACAAAAAGCCCAAACATTATTTCTTTGTTTTCTTCAAGTTCCTTCAAGACATTCTCCAGTTCTTCCCTTTGTTTTTTTGTTCCCGAAATGACTGTATTGATCTTTCCATCCAGCACTAATGTGTCTGACAGGTCAACCAACTCGTATAAATATTTTTTCCCGTAACTTGTTCGGAAGTATAATGAGCCGAGAAATGTAGTGAACCAGGTCCGTAAAATATGAAATGGTCTGAATCCTCCGAACCTTACCTTCATTTCTTCACTCAACTTTTTTAAAGTGACTTTTAACTTTAACCTGCTAACAGAAATCGGTTTTCTTATTTGTGGCTGGCCATATATTTTATCAAGTTGGTCAATAACTTTTTTAAAAACAGGAGCCTGGTTTTTACCGTTACTGGCAATCACTAATAAACTCACCACTTCATCATAATTTTCCGGCGGTCTTATTTTATCCCATCTGCACTGCATACCGCTCAAATCAAGTTCATCCTCTTGTGATGAGTTTATTTCAAGCAGGTAATCTTCCCCTTTTATTATTTTTTCTGCAAATGCTAATCCATCACCTATTACAACCGGAATAGAAAAAAGGTCATTCGCTTTAAGTTTGCTGATTGTGAGGAAATGGCCATTTTCGTAAATTGTTTTTACAGGTACATGACCAACCCGCAACACGATGTTATAGTTTTGCTCTGTGTTCTGCTGATGCAGCATTAATGCTTTAAGCACTCCATCAAGTATGGTTCCTGGCACAATGAAAGTGGCCCCATCGCCGCCAAAGAAATATGGGACGATAATATTTTCTTTGTAAGCAATGTTCAACACAGCTACGATACTCCCGGTAGCAACAAGATTCACAGTTTCATGTAAGCCATTGGCAACTGCAGCAGTGGATTTTTTTACATCCGTAATGAGTACATGCCAGTCTGCAGGCATTTTGTAAAACAAATGTTCTTCCGTCAGCAATTCACCAAGCGGAATTTCATTTATAGGTAATCTTGAATAGAAAAAGTCGGTACTGCCGGATGACATCCGTGAAATATTTACCGAAAGTTATGATTTTGCTGCAATAACTGGATTGTTCAATTCCAAAACTAAAACTGGATTGTCAGGAAGAAACAATATTGAGCCGTGTAAACTCCACCCCATTAAAAATACGGGCAAGGTTCAGATCTTTAGATTTTTGATATTCATCAATACTGGCTCCGTTTACAATCCGCCACAGATTTTTGGATTTCAGTTCTGAATAATCAGCTGTTTTAATGAATAATCCGGTAATGGATTGCCTCGTCTTAAAACTAATAGTTACAGGTGATTTGTCGAGGTGATTGTTTTGAGATACAAACTTTTCAATCTGTTCGTTAGTCATAATTAATTTTATTAGTCCGGTGAATTTAAATGCAGCAGAATATTTTATAACCGGAAATTAATAATAAACTGTACAGTTGAAAGAAATAGGATGGAGAAAAAATACTACCGTAGACTTTTAACTGAATGCAAATGAAGGTACATCTTTATACTTTAATAACCGGAAAGTTTTGTTTATCAGTAGCAGGCTTTCTGGTTATTTTTCTTTTTTATTTATAATTCTGAATAATGACTGCATTGTAAAAATAAAAACAGACCTTTGTAACTCTTTTGCCATCAACGGCTTTATTCAACTAATTCAAAACATGTATACCTACACCTGGAAAAAATACCTGCCTGTTATCCGGATTTTATTAAAAAAAGCTGCTGATTCGGAGCAAACAGTTAATCTGAACAGGACAGATTTTGAAAAGACAACCAAACTCAGGAAACCAGTAGTTGCTTTTACTGTTGATGTTGTAAAAGGCCGTTTGAATCCCCTAAATAAATCTGTACCAGCCAGGGATCTTATCGAAATATTGCAGGAAGATGAAACGACAAGATCATTAATGAGGCAAAACCAATATACCATCAGCTTAAATAGTGATTTCACTTTAAGTATTAAAAACATCACTCCCGATGGTCAGGCAGATAATGAAACAGAAGAAACACCGGAATAAGTTCTTCTTGTTTCCTCTCTTTAGTAGATTTACCACTAATTGTTTTGTAATTATACGAATTGGCCGGTTATAGGACATTTGCCATGCAATTTTAAAAGGAAGAGCATCGTTGTTGTTTTTGTCCAGTCCTTTTAAAAACCAATATCTGTTCTATGAACCAGCCAATCTACAACGATCAGGCACATATTGCCGAGTCGTTTCACCTTGTTGACGATTTTACGTCACAAACAGCTCGTTTAGCCATTTTTAAGATCAATTCTTACAAATTATCAATGGTGAAATCATCATTCCGGGAAACCCGTGAGGAATTAAAAAATAATCTGAATAACAGTTTGATGAACTTTACTGATCCGGGAATTATCCTGGCTGATCTTGGTTTTTTCCAGGCAGAAATAGATAATTGATCAGACTCCTTAGTTTTTAGAAATTGATGGTATTGCTCTGATTGTAAACGGAACCTCAAAAAATAATACGAGGGTATTATTCCATATTTTATCTGTCTTACCAATGGCAATGATCTCCTGCAGGTATAAACTTCTCTTGCGGTGATTGATGTTTTCCATTACATATTTCAGCACTAATTTCTTTGTAACAGAAGATGTGTAAACGGGTGCCATTTTGTTGGTTTTAGTACCTGTGGTTAAAAAATTGTGCCAAGGAGTAGAAATGTTGAAAAGTAAATAGCATAGAAAAAATACTTTAATTCAGATAGCCTCCTCAATTACCCAAATTCGTATTCCCCTTTTATATTTTTTCTTCTCACATTTTTCACTAATCATTGTGAATAACTGGCTGATAGCCAAATATTGTTTATTGGACCTTTAGCTTAAATTCGCCGCTGACTTAAACAGTAATAAAGTGAGATTAAAGAGTTTAGAAATCAAGGGATTCAAGAGTTTTGCTGACAAGACCATTGTAAGTTTTGACGACAATATTACGGGTATCGTAGGCCCGAACGGATGCGGAAAATCTAACATTGTGGATAGTATCCGCTGGGTAATAGGTGAACAGAAAATTAGCCAGCTTAGGAGTGAGAATCTCGACAGTTTGGTGTTCAACGGCTCAAAAAGCCGTAGTGCCAGCGGTTTAGCTGAGGTAAACCTGACATTTGAAAACACCAAGAATCTGCTGCCAACTGAGTTCAGCACAGTTACGGTTACTAGAAAATTCTACAAGAGTGGTGAAAGTGAATATCGCCTGAATGATGTACAGTGCCGGTTGAAGGATATTCAGAACCTTTTTATGGATACTGGTATCAGCACTGATAGCTATGCTATTATCGAATTGGGAATGGTGGATGATCTTATCAAGGATAAGGATAATAGCCGCCGTCGGATGCTTGAACAGGCTGCCGGTATTTCCATTTATAAAACAAGAAAGAGAGAAGCGAAGCTAAAACTCGATGCTACTGAGCAGGACCTTGCCCGTATTGAAGACCTGCTTTTCGAGATCAACAACCAATTAAAGGCTTTGGAAAGCCAGGCGAAGAAGGCTGAGAAATATCATGAGATAAAGAAGGATTACCGTGAGATCAGTATTGAACTCGCAAAAGCTGCACTGGAAGGTTTCAATCTTTCTTATAAAGAATTGAATGAACAGCAAGATATAGAAGCGGACAAAAAAATAAAGCTTGAAGCTGAAATTGCTAATGATGAAGCCGCTCTTGAAAAAGAGAAAGTAGTTTTCATCGAAAAAGAAAAAGCTTTGCAGGCTATGCAGCATGCTTTTAATGAGATGCAGCAACAGGTTCGCAGTAAGGAGAATGATAAGAACCTTTCTGCACAACGGTTAGAGCACCTGAAAGAAAAAGAAACTAGCCTGAAAAGCTTTCTGGAAAAAGCAGAAGGCCAGTTGAAAGGAATTGATGAGAGTATTGGCTTTACCAATCTTCAGGTGGAAGAAGAAGAAAAAGCTTTGACGGTTTTAAATGAGCAGTTAGAACAACTTCGCAATGAAGTAGAAGCAAAAAGACAGGTGTTGGATGAAAAACGTTCTGCATTAGATACACTTCGAAGCGAAAACCAGCAATTGCAGCGCAACCAGTTTGATGCAGAAAAGAAAGTGGCCGTAGCTGATACATCTGTGCAGAATCTGCAAAGAATAATTGGGCAGATAGAAGAAGAAAGGAAACAAAGGGAAGATCAACGTAATCACCTTGACCAGGAAAGAATTGTAAAAGAGAAGGAACTTGAAATAAAAAAGGTTGACCTGGAGCAATTGCAGCATCACCAGGAGAATACGAAAGAACAGATATTGCAAACACAATCTGTTTTGGATGGTTTGAGAAATAATCTTGCGGATGAAACAAGAAAACTGGATGCCAAAAAGAACGAACATGACTTGTTGAAAAGCATGATAGAGTCAATGGAAGGCTACCCGGATTCTGTAAAATTCCTGCATAACAATACCAACTGGAACCATAGCTCACCTATACTATCTGATGTGCTATATGTAAAAGAAGAGTATAGGACTGCATTGGAAAATGTATTGGAGCCATACCTTAGCTACTATGTGGTGAATGACTTGCAGGAAGGTTTACAAGCTGTTCATTTATTGGATGAAAATAAAAAAGGTAAAGCCAACTTCTTTTTACTAAATAAATTTTTGGAACAACAGACTGAAATTTCCGGTCATGAGTTGGCAGGTGCTATTCCAGCCCTTAGTGTGGTAGAAGTGGATGAAAAATATAAAAAACTGGCTGAACATCTTTTGGGAAACGTATTTATTGCCGATAACGAAGATGCATTACAAAACAGCAATGGCTTTGTGGTTATAGAGAAGAATGGCAAGTATGTAAAAGGGAAATATTCTTTGACCGGTGGTAGTGTTGGATTAATTGAAGGAAAGAAGATAGGCCGTGTAAAAAACCTTGAGAAATTACAGGAAGAAATTGCTACACAGGATGTTGTTGTTGAAGCATTACGTTCTGAAATTCAGGTCAGACACAATGAAGTGATCGCATTTAATGAAGACCTGAGAGAAACTGCTATCCGTGATACGGAAAAAAGTATTCAGCAATTAACAAATGAAGTTTTCTCATTGCATAACAAATTGGAAAACCTTCATTCATCACAAACAACAAGCCAGCACCGGCTTGAAGAATTGAACCTTCAAATGCAGCAGGTTTTATCTTCTGTTGAAGGTGTAAGAAATGAACTTGGTTTGTTCAATCAACAGTTACAGCAAACTTCATCAAGACTTACCGAGTCAGAAGAAACATTTAAAGTGGCTGAAGCGAATTACAACGAGGCTTCAAGACAGTATAATGAATTTAATCTGAATGTTACAAGACAACAGAGCAAGATCATTG
>CAYVSH010000133.1:7496-8706 GCA_964453625.1 uncultured Chitinophaga sp. | reverse complement strand
TTAAGTTAGAGAATAATCTCTAATTCAAAATGGCCAACTTTTGGGGGAGCTTACACTTACGTCCAAAATATATTTTATGATACTTGAAAGTTTCTAATTTCTTATGGAATAGGTCTATTTCTGTAGTTGTTAGATTCATTTTCATATTAGTAGTATCAATTGTAGTAATTCCTAAGTTTGATTCCTTAAAATTTGTAGCTCTTTTATTTTGAGGAGGTAGTTTTTCATGAAATTCATCAATTAGTTTGAAGAAATCTCGATTCCCTTTTAGGAGAAATAATATTGTATTGTAAAGGAATTCCGTTAAACCCATTTTAGTTTTACTTAAGCTCTAAATATTTAATACAAAATTTCATTCGGTTTTATTATAGAGTATTTCTTGTGTAATTTTTAAACAAGTTTTTTTAAAAATTTCAAGATTTTTTTCCATCGGAAATATTGACTTCAGAAATAAGCACACTCGCCATCATAGGAATCTCTTTTATTTTTTTCAAAACACTAATGTATACAAATTCTTATTTATTATAGTGTGTTTCAGATTTCTCTACTTAAAATCTTCTACTAGTACTTTTTTTGCAGTTTATGCTTTCATCTTTTTCTTTTACACATTACCATTTATACTCCAATAAATTCATAAATTTAGTTTCTCTTACAACTGTAACAGTTCTTCAAGCAATAAATGCACTCAAATGGAACAGCAAAAAGCATTATTAAAAAGACGTTCGTTTCTGAAAGTAACTGCTATGGCAGGCGGCGGGTTGATGATAAACCTTTCCTGGCTGCAATCTTTCGGACAAACAGGTAATATCAATAAGTCAGGGCTTCCCGAAGAATGGGTAGAGATAAATGGTTTCATCACCATCTCTTCAGACAACATCATTAAGATACTTAACCCCAACCCGGATTTCGGTCAGAATGTAATGACCTCGCTTCCGATGATCGTTGCAGAAGAACTGGATGCTGACTGGAAAAATGTAGTGGTGGAAATGGCGCCGCATAATACAAAGCTGGGTCCGCAGTTTACAGGCGGTAGCAATTCGGTAAGAATGTATTGGAAACCGCTCCGTGAGGCTGGTGCCACAGGCCGGTATATGCTAATGCAGGCTGCAGCTCAAACTTGGAATGTACCGGTTGAGGAAATAACTACCAAAGCTTCGATGCTGTTTCATAAAAAATCCGGTAAGTCGGCAACCTACGGAAGCGTTGCTGC
>CAYVSH010000133.1:0-7396 GCA_964453625.1 uncultured Chitinophaga sp. | reverse complement strand
CTTCAATTATATGCAGATGATTTTGAGCAAAGCGGTTTTGATACAAGATCATTCAATGACCTGTTGGTTGTAGTTGGTAATTCAACCTGGGAAGTAATGAATGCCCGTAAGAAATTGAATGCTACATGGGAAGCTGCTGGTGAAAGAAAAGAAACTATGGCAGGTAGAAATGGAAAAACGGAAGTTGTGGTACCGGGCACACTTGAATCAACAAGCAGGCAATTACAGCTTATGAAAGATTATGCAGAAAAACCAGCACAGCAATTAAGAAAGGACGGCGACCCTGAAACAGCATTTAAGAATGCAGCCAGGATAATAGAACGAACATATACTGCACCTTTTCTTGCACATAACTGTATGGAGCCGATCAATTTCTTTGCTCATGTTACAGATGAGAAAGCATTACTCGTCGGGCCGCTCCAGGGTCCGGGATGGATAAAGCCGACATTGTCTAAACTATTGAACTTACCTGCTGAGAAAATTGAAATTCAAATGACCCGTATGGGCGGTGGTTTTGGCCGCAGGGCTTATGGACATAGTCTGTCAGAAGCGGCACTTATCTCTAAAAAAGTAAATGCACCGGTGAAATTGGTTTATACAAGAGAAGATGATATGACCTATGGAATTTATCGTCCTATGTACACGGCTACATACCGTGCGGCATTAGATGCTAATAATAATCTCATAGGTTTTCATGTAAAAGGTGGAGGAATTCCTGAACACCCTGTTCATGCCAATCGTTTTCCTGCGGGTGCAGTTGATAATTACCTGGCTGAAGGATGGCAGATAGCTTCTAATATAACCATTGGCGCATTCAGGGCACCACGATCAAACTTTAACGCAGCGGCAGAACAATCTTTTTTAGATGAAGTAGCTGAAGCCATGTGGAAAGACCCGATTGATTTTAGATTGGAATTATTAAAAAAAGCAAAAGAGAATCCCGTTGGTAAAAACAATGATTATGATGCGGACCGATATGCAGGTGTATTGCAACTCTTAAAAGAAAAATCAGGATGGGGCAAACCGGAAAATAAAAAATACAGTCGTGGTGTTGCCGCTTACTTCTGCCATAATTCTTATGCAGCACATGTGGTGGATATGGTGATGAAAGATGGCCAACCTTATGTAGAAAGAGTTTTCAGCACGGTGGATTGCGGAATAGTTATAAATCCTGATGCCGCCGCCAATATGGTGCAAGGTGCTGTAGTGGATGGAATCGGGAATGCTTTTTATGGAGGTCTTACTCATGTAGATGGAGTTGTACAACAAACCAACTTTAATAACTACAGGATGATCCGGATGCATGAGTCACCTAAAATGATAGAAGTTTCCTTTGTTGATAATGATATTGATCCGACAGGACTGGGTGAGCCACCATTTCCACCGGTATTTGGTGCAGTAGCCAATGCTTTATATAAACTGAAAGGCCAACGAAGTTATAACCAACCTTATGGTTTACAGTTATTGCCGGCCCGTGGATTTTAATTAACTCATTTTTTTACAATTATTTCTAAGATATGATAACACTCAACATCAATAAAAAAACATACAATATAGATGTGGATCCTGAAACACCATTACTATGGGTGCTCAGAGATACTTTGGACCTTGTGGGCACAAAGTATGGCTGCGGAGTAGCACAGTGTGGTTCTTGTGTAGTCCACCTGAATGGCGAAGCAGTTCGTTCCTGCGTTACTAAAGTAAGCCGTGCAGCCGGACAGCAGGTAGTAACTATTGAAGGGTTATCAGAAAAAGGTGATCATCCTTTACAAAAAGCATGGATGGAACTGGATGTAGTACAATGCGGCTATTGCCAGGCCGGGCAGATCATGTCTGCGGCTGTATTGCTGCGGGAAAATAAAAATCCGGGTGATGCGGATATTGATGCAGCCATGTCAGGAAATATTTGCCGCTGCGGAACTTACTTAAGAATACGGGAAGCAATTAAACGGGCAGCAGAAATACAACGTAAAGAAAAATAATGGCTGTTGGTTTAATTTTTTCATTCGCTTAATACATTATGATATGAAAAAAAACATAGAACAATACGAAATGCCTAAAAAGACTATAACTGTTTTGCTTATAATAATCTCGGTAGTAACCTTCATGAGTTTTGGATTGAAGAGCAGTCCAGTTGCTGTGAAAAATTATAATGAAGTGATTACAAAAGACAGTGTTGAATCAGTGAAAGCATTCATGCAGGTATACAGTGTATTGATGAGCCCCCGTTGTATGAACTGTCATCCATCGGGAGATGTACCATTGCAGGGAGATGATAGCCGTTTGCATGCCATGCTGCCGCAGCGGGGAAAAGATGGCAAAGGTGTTTATGCTATGAAATGTGCTAATTGTCACCAGCCCACTAACCTGGATGGCGCAGCAAAGCCTCCCGGACATCCAGGCTGGCATTTGCCACCTGCTAATATGAAAATGATCTTTGAAGGAAGAACTCCTTACCAACTGGCGAAGCAATTGGTAAATCCAAAAACAAACGGTAATAAAACCCTAAAGCAATTAATGGATCATGCTGATGATGGTTTGGTAAAAGCCGGTTGGAATATGGGCGAAGGCCGTAAACCGCCGCCAATGTCGCATGAGGAATTTAAGAAAGCCTGGATCACCTGGATATCAAAAGGTGCTTATGCACCTAAAGAAAAGTAATTGAATAAGATATTCTTTTTAACTACTTGTAAGTAAGCGTATTTCGATTGTTTGTCCTTTACAAATACCGATTTGTACGTTAGCAAACCTAACGAGCAGCTTATACTTATCTTTGCGCCTCAATTTGAAGAATGTTCCAATAATTTTTATGAATAGAATTTATTTTGATAATGCTGCCACTACTGCTTTGGATAAAGAAGTGCTGGATGCAATGTTGCCTTACATGACTACACAGTTTGGTAATCCTTCTTCTATTTATTCTTATGGCAGAGAATCAAGGTTAGCAATTGAAACAGCCAGGAAATCTGTTGCCAAATTATTGAATGCCCATCCGGGAGAGATTTTCTTTACCAGTGGTGGAACAGAAAGTAATAATACCGCTATACTATCAGCAATCAGGGATCTGGGTTGTTGTCATATCATTTCTTCGGCTATTGAGCATCATGCAGTGTTACATACAGTAGAGCATTACGGTTGTGGTGAAAAAGTGACGAGGAGTTTTGTGAAGTTGCTGGAGAATGGACATGTTGACCTGGAAGATCTGGAAGAGCAACTGGCAAGTCATGAAGAAAGATGTTTAGTTACGTTGATGCATGCCAACAATGAAATTGGAAACATTCTCGATATTCATGCTGTTGGAAACCTTTGTAAAAAATACAATGCCATCTTTCATTCTGATTGTGTGCAGACAGTCGGGCATTATCATTTAGACTTAAGAGAAACTCCGGTGCATTTTATAAGCGGTGCAGGCCATAAATTTCATGGTCCAAAGGGTACAGGTATTTTATATGTAAATGATAATGTAAAGATCAAGCCATTTATTTTGGGTGGGGGACAAGAGAGAAATATGCGGGCCGGTACGGAAAACCTGTATGGTATTATTGGCTTTGCAAAAGCATTGGAACTTGCCATGGCCAATCATGAAGCAGATAGCCAATATATACAGTCGTTGAAAGATTATATGATAGGGCAATTGCAACAACACATTGATGGTGTTCAATTCAATGGTGATCAAAAAGGAAAATGCTTGTACACAGTATTAAGTGCAGCTTTCCCTAAGACAGAGAAATCTGAAATGATCCTTTTCAATCTCGATATGCAGGGGATCTGTGTTTCCGGTGGCAGTGCTTGCAGCAGTGGCGCCGATCAGGGTTCTCATGTTATAAGGGCAATTAATAATAATCCAAACTTAGTTACAGTTCGATTCTCTTTCAGTAAACATAATACAAAGGAAGAAGTTGATGTAGTTGTTGCAAAACTGAAAGAGCTTATTTAATCTCAATAGTGAATGGCGGATGAATCACAAAGATCAACATTGTCTATTGACTATTCACTTTTTCAAGTGTCATTGACATGATCGGGAACCATGTAGCACCTTTATCTCTGCTCATTTCACCATTCTCCACCCATTTACCTGTAGAAAAATCAGTTGTATAGCGCATCAAGCCAACATTCGGTATTTCCATTGACCAAATAAATTTTTTAGCACCGGTAAAACTGAGTTCTGATTCGATCATATACCCAGCTTTAAAAGCTCTCAGCATCCATTTACCTTTTGCTTTGTCATACATCATCACACCAAAGGCATTGTGTACTGTTATATCCTTTTTTGTAGCAGAGTCATACTTTGTTCCAAGCCCGTCTACTACATAAATACTACAGTCAAGCCTGCATTCTACATGTTCAGTAATGGTGGAGGTTGACTTTCCTTTTTCTGTCATACTCCATCCTGAGCCTTTCCAGGTCCCTTTTATAAAGTCAAGATGATCGGGAGTCAGGTTTCCTTCCGCAACTTGTGATCGGCTTTTAAATGAGGCCAGCAGGAAGAATAAAAGCAGCATCTTTTTCATATACGAAATTTTAATGTGTTGTTTTCGCTTATAAATATATTGAATTGCCGTTCATCAAAATAAATTTGAATTATTACGAAATGTTCGTAGATTTACGAAAATTTCGTAGAAAATGGAAAAGCTCACTCATGTAGAAGAAGAAACTATGCAGGCCGTTTGGCGCACTGGTGAAGGCAATATAAAAGCCTTTATGGAAAAGCTGGATGAACCGGCTCCTTACACCACTATCGCTTCCGTTATTAAGAATTTAGAAAAGAAAGGTTATCTCAGCAGCAGATTGGTCGGTAATGCTTATTTGTATAAGCCAGCAGTGAGTGAAGCGGAATACAAAAAGAAATTTATGGGAAGTGTGGTGAAAGAATATTTCGATAACTCTTACAAAGAACTGGTCAACTTTTTTGTGGAGCAAAAAAAATTATCTGCGAAGGAATTAAAGGAGATTATCAGCCTGATTGAAAAAGGGAATAAATAAAATTCAAGACAGTAAATTAAAATTTGTTGTATGCCTTTTCTTTTAATTTATATTTTAAAATTTTCGATCAGCTTGGCAGTGGTTTTCTTATTCTACCAGCTGGTACTTCGCCGACTTACATTTTATAACTGGAATAGAATTTATTTGTTGGGATATTCTTTGATCTCCTTTTTTGTTCCTTTTATTGATATATCCGGAACATTACATCAGAATAAGTTAGCTGACAACGAAATGATAAACTGGATGCCGGTGTTCCGTATCAATGATTCAGATACAGTAACTGAGACCGGTCTCACTCTTTGGAGTATTATATCACTGCTGCTGGTAATTGGTATTTGTATCATGTCATTGCGCCTTATACTCCAGTTGTTTTCTATTAAGAGAATGATGAATAAGGGCATTATCATTTCTGATGATGGATTAAGACTTTACCAGGTCAATGAAGATATAATCCCATTCTCCTTTGGCAATGCAGTCTTTATCAACAAGAACTTGCATAGCGAAGAAGAAATGGAGGAAATCATCCGGCATGAGATAGTGCATGTAAAGCAAAAGCACAGTATAGATATCATCTGCAGCGAGTTACTTTGCATCATCAATTGGTTTAATCCATTTGCGTGGCTGATACGCAGAGCAATCCGGCAGAACCTTGAATTTATTGCAGACAACAAAGTGCTTGACAATGGAATTGACCGAAAACAATATCAGTACCTTCTTTTAAAAGTAATTGGAAATAATCATTTTAGTATAGCCCCAAAGTTCAATTTTTCGTCACTTAAAAAACGTATAGCCATGATGAACAAACTCAAATCAGCAAAAATAAACCTGCTGCGGTTTCTTTTTGTATTGCCATTATTTGCAGTAATTCTATTGTCCTTCCGTAAGCAATTGGGAGATACGACAGATCTCAGGTCTTCACGGGAAAAGTATAAGGAAGTAGTTAGAACAGACACTGTTCCCGAAGTAACATCACCTAATGCAAAAGGGTACATCATTAATGTAAAAGACAAGAATGGTGAATGTGAATTGGTGATCAAAGACAAGAGAGGAAAAGAAGTTAAAAGAATGTTGCTCACCGAATGGAACAATGATGCAGATAAATATGAAGGATTATATGGAATAATTCCACCGCCACCACCTCCAGTCCCTCCGGCTCCTCCAACTCCTCCGGCAAAAGTTAACCTTCCAGAAAATGTACAACGCATTGGCGTCAACAATGAAGTTGCAACGGTATGGTTGAAAAATGGAGAAAAAGAACTATACGATATGAAGGATAACAATGCAAGGCAAGTTTTTGAAACAAAATATGGAAAAATACCCCCGCCGCACCCACCTGTTCCTGCTGTTCAACCTATTCCTCCTGTAGCTCCTGTTGTGGCCGGTTCAAATGGCTTGAGTAAGGTCGCCGATATCTATGAAATAACCGACAAGAAAGCTGTCTTGCATTTAAAGAGTGGCAAAACTGAAGAGTATGACCTTACTGATAAAAAAGAAAAAAATGAATTTGAAAAAAAGTATGGTAAGATCATTAATGTGAATACGAATATTAATGCGGTAATTGCTCCTGTTACAGTTGTATCAACCCATACTTCGCCGAATGTTGTAGCAGTTCCTGCGACGGTAGCGGCATCACCCGTTGCGTATATCACAGGTTCGGGTAAAACAGTAATAGCCCCAATGGGACCAAAGTCAGGGCAGGAGCCTGTTATCGTTGATGATTATGGTTACACCATCACAGGAAATGAAGATATCCTTCTCACCATTACTAAAAAGACAAGCCGCAACCAGTTGAGCCTTTTTATTAGGGAAATGAAAGAGAAGGGTATTGATTTGGTGTTTGATGAAATTGAATATGATACCAATGGTAACCTTATAAAGCTCACTGGCTCCATGAAATCAAAAGATGGACGTAGCAATTTTGTAGCAACAGATTTCAGCAAATTAGTGTTGGCGATGATCAGGAAAGGAGAGCAGGTTTATTTTAAAGTGAGTATGAAGGATGATAAGGAAGTGATTTAACTCAGTAGTGAATGGGCAGTCGTAAATGGGTTTTCAGTTAATAAGGAAATCTATTTACCGTTGCCCATTCATTTTTACAAATAATACCAGGGGTTCCTTTTTGCCGCCCAGATATACTTTCTGATATTTCTCCAAAAGGCCAGTATCATATAAATAATAATAGGAGAGCCCATTGTAAGTATGGATGCGTACATGAAATACTGGCGGATCTTGCTGGTAGCTATACCCATTCTGTTGCCAATGGCAGAACAAACCCCAAAGGCATTCCATTCAACAAAGCTTTTGAATTTATTCATAACCCTAAATTAGATTATTTTTTTCAAAAACAATTGGGACGGATAGCCTGTTTTTATTCAGGAATCACAATTATTTTCTCTGTCCGCAACAGTGTATA
>CAYVSH010000132.1:0-8732 GCA_964453625.1 uncultured Chitinophaga sp. | reverse complement strand
TTTTGATCAATGATTTTTACAACATTATCCATATTAGTTCCATGTTATAACGAAGAAAAAGACATTATAACAGTCTTACAAAAAATCATTAACTCTCCATGTTCATTGAAAAAGGAAATAATAATAGTGGATGATGGCTCTACAGACAATTCTGCAAAAGTCATTGAAAGTTTTACTTTATCCAATCAACAGGCAAAAATCACTCTACTTAAAAACGAAAAAAACATCGGTAAAGGAGCTAGTATTCAACATGCATTAAATTCAGCCACAGGCGAAATTGTTATTATTCAGGATGCTGACCTTGAATATGATCCTGCAGAATATGATAAACTCCTTAAACCAATTTTAGATGGCTTTGCTGATGTAGTATTCGGATCTAGATTTAAAGGAAGTGAAGCCCGGCGGGTTTTGTTTTTTGCCCACACACTCGGCAATAAGTTCCTGACCTTTATTTCAAACATATTTACCGGTCTTAATTTATCTGATATGGAGACTGGTTATAAAATGTTTCGTACAGAAATAATTAAAAATATTCGCTTAAAAGAAAAAAGATTTGGTTTTGAACCGGAAGTAACAGCCAAAATAAGCAGAGTAAAAAATGTTCGAATCTACGAAGTTGGTATCTCTTATTACGGACGAACATACCAGGACGGTAAAAAGATCGGATGGAAGGATGGATTCAGGGCAATCTATTGCATTTTAAAATATAATATCTTTTCAAGAAAATAAATTGACTTCCAACGATAATACAGGTAAACAAATTTTAGAAGTAATTGCTGAAGCAGACAAATTCAACCATTGGATGTATCAGACAATAAAGCCTTTCCTGCAAGGTGAGATTCTGGAGATAGGAAGCGGCATTGGGAATATATCTTCATTTGCTGTTGCAGATAATTTTTCAATTAGTTTGTCTGATACAGATGAACATTACCTTAGTGTCTTAAAAAATAAATTTAACAACACCCCGAATGTAAAGTGTATTCTGAATATTGATTTGCAACATCCATCATTTGAAACAGAATACCTTGCAATTAAAGAAAATTTTGATTCAGTCTTCCTATTAAACGTACTGGAACATGTTCCAGATGATAGCATTGCAGTTCTTAATTGCAGGTACTTATTAAAAAATGGTGGTTACTTAATAATTCTAACGCCAGCATACAAATCGTTATACTCTTCTTTAGATAAAGCTTTGGGTCATTATAAAAGATACAATACAAAAAGTCTTAAAACGATCTTTAAAAAAAATCAATTGATGACAAAAAAGGCTTTCTATTTTAATTCATTGGGTGTATTTGCCTGGCTATATGGCAAGTTCAGAAAATTAAAAACAATACCAGGAAGAGAAATGAAACTTTTTAATAAACTCGTTCCACTATCGAAACTGATGGACAAAATTTTTTTCAGAAAATTTGGGCTTTCCGTAATTATAATTGGTCAAAAAAATTGAAGTATATAAATGTTGCAGCAACTTATCCATATAATTCTCATTTCCTTAATCTGCATTATATGGGGATTACCTGCGTATATTTATTTGACTAAAGAAGGAACTGAAAAATATTGGCTCAAGACTGGCTCTGGCTGTGTTTTGTTTTTATTCTTTACTGGTTTACTTTCACTTTCCCTTATTTCTTCCTGGATGGTATTGTTCATTCCTTTGAAATTTGAATACCTTCTTTATAGTACAATCGTATTATTTGCAATTTTGCTCATTTTTTTTAAATCAAATATCCTTTCAACAAGTCAATTATATAAAATTGGTATTAAGTTTTCTTTGCCGGGATTATTTTTTCTTATTACATGTATACTTTTTATTACGCTGGGCACTTTAAAGCCAGTAAACATAGACACACAATTATATCACCTGCAAATAATACGATGGAATAACGAATATGGAACAGTTCCCGGGTTAGCCAATCTTTATCCAAGACTTGGACTAGGTTCTAATTGGTTTAACCTTATTAGTATTTTTTATATCCCAGCTTTTGAGCATACTAATTTTACCTTTCTCAATAGCACAATAACAATCTGGTTCCTCCTATGGCTATTGCATAAATGGCAAATATCCCACAATAAAAAGGAACTACCTGGCAACAATTCATTTGCCCTGTTTTTTTTCATACTAATCATTTATTTTTTATTTGACTGGCAGCTATTCAGAGATACAGCTAATTCCACCAGCTATGATTTTATTGTAACGGCTTTAACAATTATAGTTCTCACATATTTTGCAGAAGATTCATTTATTGAGAAAAAAAATAAATTCTCCCTGCCAATTATTCTGACTTCTTTATCAATAATTCCATTTAAACTATCGGGTATATTTATTTTAATACCAATATTTTTTTACCTTCTTCACTTTAAAAGTGCAAAAATATGGCTGAGCTCAATTGCAGCAGGATTACTCATTTTATTACCACTTTTAATACGAAACTATATTACGACTGGTTATCCACTTTATCCCACAGCATTTTCTATAAATAGTCCAGACTGGCAACTTCCTCTATCTATGACGGAAAAATTTAATGACTATGTGCTACATGTAAATAAGTTTTATAACCAGAACATGGGTTTTATTTTCAGCTATGAAAAAACAAATTTCAATTGGATCCCTTTCTGGTTCAAAGGCATTTTGATTCAACATAAAATCCTACTAATACTGACCTTTCTTTCAACTGGTTTTCTTTTTTACAAGCCTCTAACACAAAATAATAAACAGAAATTCAGGCTCTTTATTATAAGTCTTTGGTTAATGACTGCCGGATGGTTTTTAACAGCACCTGACCCAAGATTTGCATATGGGTTCCTTTTATTCGTAGCTTTTTTACCATTATCGGTAGCTTTAGGAAAATTTATTTCATACAGGTTTATTTATACTGCAGGATTTTCACTTATGATGCTTTTTATTCTGATTTATGGATATAAAAAAGCAGAACCAATCATAAAAAATCCTGATCATTTCCTAGTCGTAATACAAAACGATGCCCCTGCATTTTCTAAGAAAATGATAAATGAGGCTGCATATAATAAAACAGAAACAATAAACGATAACTGGAATAATCGTTGTTTTTTTACTCCACTACCCTGCCTGAGTGAAGAAAATCCTTACCTGATAAGAAGAGGAAGCTCCTTAAAAAGAGGGTTTAGAATGAATCCGGTGACAGACAGTAATTTTATACAACGCTACAATTACTGAAATGAAAAAAGTTGCAGACCTGCTTTATAAAAATCCTTTACTGTTATTTCTGCTTTTTTTGATTGCAGCTTACCTGCCTGTATTGCTACCATATTTTCATCTTAAGAATGATCTCATCACCCAAAATCTGCCTACCAGGTTTGTATTTAGTGAAAGCCTGTATTCAGGTTTTGAACCATTCTGGAATCCGTATCTGCATTATGGTTCACCGCAATACGGTGATATGAATAATGGATTCTGGAACCCATTACAATGGCTGATCGGGTCTGTTTTTGGTTATTCAATATATACTATCACACTTGAAGAGCTGTTTTATATATTAGCCGGTGGTTGGGGCATTTATAAAGTTTGTAAAGAATTTTTTACAAAAGATATTGCAATAATCACAGGGCTTACTTATATGTGCTGTGGCTATCTCACAGGCCATCTACAATATCTATGCTGGATCACAGGCACCGCATATTTCCCATTTGTACTTCTATATTTTATTCGCATGAATAAAAATCCGGTACTAAAGAATTTTTTATTAGGTGGGATTGCCGTTTTCTTATTTGCAGCTTCTACTCATCCGGGACTTATCATTGGTGCTGCTTATTTCTTTGTTTTTGCATTATTGCTCATTTTTTTTAACAGAAAGGGGATTTTCCAAAACTTGTATCGGCCCAATTTCTGGTTAATCAATTTTACATTTCTGATAACAGGCTGTCTGCTCTCAATAGTTGTAATAGTCAGTAATATCGAGGTGCTTCAATATATCTCCCGGGGATCGAAAGTTTCACTGCAAGAATCCTTAATGGCACCAACTACTATCCAATCTTATTTATCAGTTTATCTTCCATTACCTGTTCACAAATCTGCCTTTTTTAATACGGATATTGCAATGAGAAATGTGTACATAGGCATTGCTCATTTTATTGGACTTCTGCTTATTATTCGATTAAGTACAAAAAAAACTCTGATCCTTTTTTCGATCCCTTTGCTCTTCTTTATACTTTTATCAGCAGGCAGTTATTTTAAGGTCTTTGCATGGAATTTTCTCCCTCTTACGGGTCATGTCCGGCTTAACGGTGAGTTTACCTATTTTGTTATTCTTCTTCTTTTGCTATATGGAAGTGCTGGTCTTCAACATTTGCTTGCAAAAAAGATTATCTGGCCTTCAAAACTTTTAACCAATCTAACCGGAATTACTCTACTCATTGTTATTTTGTCTATTACGTTTCTATTTATAAACGAAGCCTCATTTCTTTTTAGTGAGAGTACAAATAATTCCTCATTCAAGGAGATTATAAAATCACTGATTGACAAAAGCAGTTTTTGGGATCTGCTTTTAATACAAGCAGTGGTACAAATACTAACAATTTATTTTATAAGAAATTTTAAATATAAGAAAGCTGTTTTAGGTACTGTACTTTCACTAAACCTAATTCTTATTACTTGGTTTACTCTTCCATTTACCGGACTTGGTATGATGTCAAAAAAGGAAGTGCAATCAGTATTAACCACATTTCCAAAAGGGATTCAACCCCAACCGCTGGTTGCTATTAATAAAGCTCAATACATAAAACCTCCAGACGAATCACAATTTCAATTGATCGCTTCATATAGTAAAAAAATCGGCAGTATATTACCTGACCAGTACCCGGTTCAGCTAAGAAGTAACAATGATTTTATTTCTGATAAGGACTTATATAGATTTATAAAAGAGCAATCTTATATTTTTCTTAGCGATGATACCATTTCCAATACGAGAACTAATTTTGATTCTGCAAATATTGTAATCCAAACATCCGGGCCGGGCCTTGTAAAATGTATAGTAAGAAATACTGAATATAAATGGCTGACTCTATTACAGAATAATTATAAATACTGGAATGTTGAAGTGGATGGAAAACCAGTGGAACATTTTACAGGATTTAAAACATTCATTTCTGTACCACTCGAAAAGGGAGAGCATCAAGTCATCTTCCGGTTCAGTCCAGCCAAGATAAAAATGCTGGCTTATATAAATATGATACTACTTTTAATTAGTATAATGATTGCTTTTATTCCCTCTTTAGGCGGAATTAAACTCTTTAAATAGATTTTCCTTTCAGTGCGGTTACAATAGCATTATCCATAGCCCTTTCAGCATAAGGTCTTGAAATTTCGTTCAGCTTCTCAATTCCAGCATGTACTTCATCTTTATTCCCAGCGATTATCAATTGATTCAAATCTTTTATAGCTTTTTCAGTTGATTCAATTTCTTCTTCCGTCAAAAATGATTTATTCTTTTCGACAAATTTCTCAGTTGTTTCAATTATTTGTTTAGCCTCAGTCTGTGCTTCTACCAAAGCCCTTACCTGCATGTCTTCTTTTGCATGAGTAACAGAATCAAGCAGCATTTTCTCTACTTCGTCATCTGTTAAACCGTATTGAGGCTTTACTTCAATAGTTTGTTCTACTCCGCTTCTCAGCTCCTTTGCTTTAACTATTAAGATCCCATCTGCATTTACTAAAAAAGATACTTCTACTTTTGGCAATCCTGCAGGCATACCCGGAATTCCGGTCAGGCTAAATTCCGCCAGTTTGCGGTTATCTTTTACAAGATCCCTTTCTCCCTGGTAAACTGAAATTCTAATTCCGCTTTGTCCGTCCCTTTGAGTTGTATATTGTCTTGATGCCTTGGAAGGTATTTTAGAATTTCGTGGTATCAGCATATCCATTAAGCCACCCATTGTTTCAATTCCCAATGATAACGGTGTGATATCAAGCAATAAGAAATCTTTATTATTTCCGGCAAGTATATCGGCTTGAATAGCTGCACCCAATGCAACTACTTCATCTGGGTTCAAGGAATCATGTACAGGTCTTTTAAAAAAATCAGCAACAGTTTCCTTTACCTGAGGCACTCTCGTTGAACCTCCCACCATTATTATCTCATCTATTTCACTTACAGATAACTCTGCATCTCTTAAAGCATTTTTGCTACAGGTAATTGTCTTATCTATAAAGACTTTTATAAGATTGTCAAATTGCACCTTTGTCAGCTCTAAATCATAGGTCGAAATTTTTTTCTTGAAATTATCATGGCTACTTAGATAAATCTTTGCTTCTTCGGCTATTAACCTTAACTCCTGCGCCAGCTTTTTATCTGATTTTAATTGATCGGCAGGTATACCATTTTTCTCAATCCAAAAATTAACTATTGCCCTATCAAAATCATCTCCACCCAAAAATGTGTCTCCATTAGTGGAAAGCACTTCGAAAATTCCGCCTGCAATACGTAAGATGGAAACATCAAATGTTCCGCCTCCCAAATCGTACACAGCAATTGTCTTAGTTTCATCTTTTCTCAAACCAATGCCATAAGCAAGACTCGCAGCAGTTGGCTCATTCACAATTCTTAGTACATCAATACCGGCTAACTTGCCTGCATCTCTTGTAGCTTGCCGCTGTGCATCGTTAAAATATGCCGGAACAGTGATCACCGCTTTATTGACAGGCGTTTTAAGAATATGTTCTGCCCGTTTCTTTAATTCCGCTAAAATGTAAGAAGACAATTCTATTGGAGAATAAAACTTATCTCCAACTTGCACTTTTACAAGGCTATCAGTACCATCATCAATAACCTTATAGGAATAAAAATCTGCATATTCCCTTACATCATTATGTGATTTCCCCATCAATCTTTTTACGGAAAAAATTGTATTGTACGGCTCTTCGATCAAATGTTTTTTGGCTTCATCACCAATTGACAGGCTTCCTGCTTCTCCAAAATGAATAACGGAAGGTACCAATGCATTTCCGTCAAACTCCTTTAATACAACAGGTTTTTTAGTCTCTGGATGAATGACTGCAACCAGGCTATTGGTTGTACCAAGGTCAATCCCTACAATCATTTCCTGCTTTTGCAAACTGCCGGTCGCTATGTTAATACTGATCTTTGCCATGCCTGATAATTAATAACTTTTTACAAAAATAACAAATCAAAGCCGGGAGTAGTTTACGAAAACAGAAAAGGACTGCATTCGCAGTCCTTTAAAGATATATTATCATAAAACTGATTATCGCATCAGATACATTTTGCCATAACCTTTATTAAAGTATTTGTCAGTATTATCTCCATCAGCTTTGTATTTATCAAGTGCTTTGCCGTTGAGGTTTGTAACAACCCTATAGAGATAAATTCCGTTTGCAAGTTTTTGCCCATACTGATCTGTTCCATCCCACTTATACTCAGTAATGTTTCTGCCAATATGCAACGGACCGAGTTCATCTTTAGTGATCTCCCTAACGATCTTACCTGTTATGGTCATGATCTCTATCTTGATATTCTGTGGCACCTCATTACCCGTAATGGTAAATACAAATGCAGTAGACGTAGTAAATGGATTCGGGTAATTAAGCATATTAGATATCATCGGTTTATTGATGACTTCAAACTGTACCCGGTATTCTATATCACCTGCTTTGTTATTACTCCTGTCTTTTCCAGTAATAATCATCTCATACTCACCATCCTCAGTAAAGTATGGCCTGAAATTCATCGTGGCAGTATTATCCGGGTTCGGTGCCTGGCCTGCTGGTGTAAACTGTAATGTATCATTATTGAAATAAAATCTCCTCAAAGCACCATTTGGATATCTTATCTGCAATGTAAGCAGCGATGTATCATCCAGTATCATCCACCTAGCTTCATCCTTAAGTTTAACAACAATATCCGGCTTGGATGAAACAACATCTTTATTGAGGATATGAATTCCGTCAAATGTTACATCGAGCAAAGGATTCAGGCTATCTGGTTTTACATATACATTCCTGAATGCAAAATTATTGAAATGATATTGCTCAGGTTGATCATCATCAGGATTAGCCTCGATATAAAGCGTATTGTTACCCGATAGATTGGCTGTATTTATCAATGCCGACAGATGTAAAGTGTCATTCGGGGTTCCAAAAACTGTCAATGGTTTTTTCCTTGGTACAGGAATTATATTAGCAACATTATTTCTATCTGTAATTACCAATTTCACTTTTACACTATCAAATGGGATATGGCTAACATTTTTAAACGCCACTTTAAAGTCTAGGGGCTCTCCTATTTCCAAAGAATCCTTTTCCTGGAGGAATATATTAGGTGCAATTGCTCCTTCCGGAACCATATCAAAACTTACTCTCCAATACTTCAACTGGTATGGTGTAAAATTAACCTTATCTCTTACAAACAATCTCAGTTTTAAGTATGGATATGTCGAAGCATCTATACTAGAAATATCAAATGTTTGTAGGTCAGGATTCAAATTAGTCATTAATACCGTTTCTACACCTGCTTGATTTACTCCGATTACACTGAGCCTGGCCGAATCACTACCAGGCAAATCGGGCAATGCAGAACCATTAATTATAACAGACCGCCATTGCTTCGCTCTTCCATAAAGAGGGGATTCTATTGTACCCGTTGTATCTGATGTTTTTATGTTTGCATTAAGTGTCAACTTATCGTAAATGCTTTCAGCCATTGTATAGATTGGCTGGAAACTTCCCTGGCCATTCTTTT
>CAYVSH010000131.1:6790-8880 GCA_964453625.1 uncultured Chitinophaga sp. | reverse complement strand
TAATGAGTATTGTCATTAAGCAGCGAAGATAAAGGTTGTTTTTGTATTGTAAAAAGATAAAAAACCTGTTTGAAAGGCTTAAATAAATAGGTCGGGATGACTGGATTCGAACCAGCGACCCCTTCGTCCCGAACGAAGTACGCTACCGGACTGCGCTACATCCCGTGAAAATTTCAATTATAAAAATAAAAAAAGGTAGTCACTTTTTTAAAATGACTACCCTTGTATTGTTATTGTCGGGACGACTAGATTCGAACTAGCGACCCCTTGCACCCCATGCAAGTGCGCTACCGGGCTGCGCTACGTCCCGAACAAATTGGGGATGCAAATGTAAGATTTAATGAAGTATTTAGCCAATTAAGTTGCTTTTAGTTATTGGTTGAATCTTCAACTTGCTTCTTTGGTTTGATAAAAATATTTTTTATTACTTTTTTGATCGGGTCTGTTTTTTTAGGAATAGTATCCTGCTGGTTATTTTGATTGGTTGTGTCTTTTCCAAATACCTGTTCCAACAATTTATCTTTTACTTTATCTGTTACCTGGTTTTTAACTGCCTGTATGGAATCCTTTACTTTTTGTTTGGCACTATCAATTTTTGCCTGTACAAAATCTTTTGCCTGCTCTTCCAGCTCTTTAATGGCGTCACCGGCAGTTTCTTTCAGATCGATCTTTAATGAAGGGTTGGAAATACTTCCGGTTAATTTTATATGAAGATTGACTGTTTCTCCCAGTTTAATGGGGATTCCTTTTTTATTAGCTGCATCTGCCAAATTATTTACAAGATTGTTTCCGTTAGTACCCATAACGCTGCGGGGCAATTTCATTTGAATGGCATAATCAATAGAGTTGTCAAAACCATGAAATCCACCGATCTCCATATCTATGTTATCTATTTTCAGATTAAAAGGTTTTACTAATACTCTGCCATTCGCAAATTCTATATAGTTTTTTATCTCCTTAACACTAATGGTTTTGAGCCGATCTATCTGTAAAGCAGCAGCCAGTTTTTCAAGTGGTGCAAATTGCTGCAGAACACCTTTTAATAATAACAAGTTGCCATTGCCGCTTAAGCTATTCAGCTTCGGCATCATATTGCCTTTCAGGTTTCCGGTAAGTGTAAGCTGAGAATTTAGTGTTCCTGAAAGGAATTTACCTATCGGCATTAATGCCTTAATAGTATTGTATGAAGTGAATGCTTTCTGAACATCCATATTCCTGATATCGTAGGTAAATCCAATATCCGGTTCTTTCTTATGAATTTTGGTAGAGTAGGAGCCGTTCAGGACAACATCACCACCCAGCACATTTGTGGTAATATTTTTCAGTGTAATTTTTTCGTCTTCCAGCTGCATGGTGCCTTTTACATTGTTGTAATCTACACCATCGTATTGCACTTTGTCTGCATTGGCATATACTACAAAACTGACGCCTGGTGGAACCAGAAAAGGAGTTTCTGGACTTGTAGATGCCGTGACTATTGCATCATCTGCTTTTTCATTGGAAACTGTTCCCATCCATTCATTCAGGTTCATGGTTCCTGTATTCACATTCAGGGTGCCGTTCAGGCCCTGGCTGTCCATTAAATAACCGATGAAATTATTCAATGTACCACTGGCTGTAAACTGTGTACTCAGGTATTTACCCGACATATTGCTTAATGTGATGTTTGAAGGATTGAATGATAGTTGTGTCCCATTGATGGAGATACCAGAAGGATAATCTGCCGACTTATAGTTGAAATTGTTTAATGATGCATTACCACTTAAAGTTATCTTATCATATTGTTTTTGAATAATAGCAGTTCTGTTTCCTGTGAAGCCCATATCCGTATTCAGGACTCCGCTGATACTTGTGCCAGGTTCTAATGTTGTAAACTGTTTGATATTGTCCAGTGTAAATCTTCCTCTTGCTGTACCTGCAAAATTGATAGCCGACATCGGCTTGCTAAGTTGCAATGAAAAATCTAACGGATCATTTCCGATCTCTATATGGCCTGATGATGCTTTAATAACAGTATTATCAGCAATACCACCGGAGTTTTCGATAGTAGCTTTTATATTTCCATTCTTTATTGGTTGCGGAAAATCAGC
>CAYVSH010000131.1:0-6690 GCA_964453625.1 uncultured Chitinophaga sp. | reverse complement strand
TGGCTTTACCACTCGTTTTAATATCAGCAAAGTCTTTTGTGTACATAGCTGGTATCATGGAAAGGATAGATTTGAAATCATTGGAAGGAGATTCAAATTTTATATCCATATTGTAAGTGCTGTCATTCACCAATTGGAAAAATCCTGCAGTTGATAATTCGAGATCATTGAGTTTAATATCCTTTGTATCGAAAGTGTAAGTATTTGTCTTGTTATCTATCTTAATATCGGCCTCGATATCCGTTTCTGTATCGTAGAGATAAGGAACATCATCTTGTATCAATGTAACGGAGCCGGCTTTGGTACGGGTAGATAGTGTGAATACATCAGCAGTAAGATCGCCGCTGCCGCTATGATCAAGATCTTTAAATTCGGTATAAGTATTTGCCCTTTCATCTTTATATAACAGATAGCCATTGTTTATCTCATAATGCTTCAACGTCATTTTAAATGCAGAAGCCGTTGTATCATTGTCTGGTGAATTGTCGGAGGATGATTTTGCAATATCCCAGTTGGCTTTTCCATCTGCATTCATCAGGGCATGAATCCTTGGAGAATTAAGATAGAGACCATGTAACTTAATATCTTTTCCCTTTAATACATTGAACAAACCGGCAGATGCATCAACTTTTTTTGCAGACAATAGAGTGTCAGCGGTAAATTCATTGGTGCCAACGATAGAAAGATCTTTTATTACAATGGTAACTTTTGGAAAGTGTTTTAGCAATGAAAGTTTTACATCAGAGAAGTCTACTTTGGCATTGATACTTTTGTTGATCTCCTTTTTTACCAATCGCTGAATTTGCTTTTTGAAAACTACCGGTATGAGAAATGCTAAAACAATTAAGATGATTACTGTGATGCCGGTAATTTTGAAAAACTTCTTCATAATATTTTGGCTTATAATGGACGTCTATTGAGAACCCAAAAATAAAGCCAAAAAAGTTCCTTATGTTAATTCATTTATTTGAAGGAATGTTTTTCTCAAAACTCAATGATCAGCCCGATAGTAGGTGTTACAAATGGGTCGTCATTTTTAACCCTGGTTGGTATAGCATTGCTTCCATCTGGTTTTACAGGCATTCCGTCCGTAGTTTCAAAAGCTGTATTATCTGCAGTTCGCTTAAAAGTATATTCGGGAATAGCGGCACTTCTTGCAGCATACCAGTTAGTTACATCCAGAAAAAGATCAATTGTAATTCTTCTTAGATTCCATTTCTTATCAATCCGGACATCGCTGCTGTTAAAAGCATTAAGGCGATTAGTGTTCAAGAGTGCATAATTTAAGGTACCGGTTCCCTGCGAAAGGAAATTGAGCCTAGATAATGTTTCATCAAATGGAGTATAAGGTGCACCTCCCTGGTATCTGAATTTCAATCCCAGTTCCCAATTTCGAGGGAACTTATAACCCCAGGTAATACTTAATAAATGCATGTTGTCCCAACTGCTTGCAATGAATTCACCGTTGCTTCCTGCATACAGGCTTCTGTAAAATGTATATGAAAAAATGCCAAAGAATTTATTGGTCAGTTTCTTTTGGGCAAAAAATTCTATACCATATGTTTTTCCTAGTCCGTTGGTTACTACTGCTTCATTTCCTAGTACTGTAAAATCTGCGCCAAGGTTTGACAATGAAATGCCATTCCGGATTGACACAGGCACCTGGCTGTATCTCTTATAAAACCCTTCGAGTGTAAATCTCAATCCTTCATTGGGCAAAAATTCAAAACCTGTAGTAGTGTGAATACTTCGCAGGTAATCTGCATTTTTATTTACAAGCACATTATTATTGTCTGCAAAACCAAGAATAGTGTACGGTGGTAATTTATAATAAATACCGGCAGACGAATTCCAGGTCCATTTATCGGCAAGTACATAGCTGAATGAAATTCGGGGTGAAATGGTTTGTAAACCATTCATGCCATTTGCTGTAAACGTATTCATATCGGTACGGATGCCAGCACTTACTCCTAACCTGTTTGCTGCAAATCGTTTGCCCGCCTGTACAAATGCACCTAACCTTAAAAAATCCTGTAAAGGGCTTTTGAAGTTTACAGATACTCCCGGTTGTATCACTGCACCATTATTATCTCTTACTTCCTTACGGATAACGTTGAATGTAGTATTGGAATAATCTGCCAACTGGGCAGATGTTCCGAATGCTATCTTCCAGCCATTCTTATTCTTATTTACATCGAACCGGAGTTTAGTTTCTTTTTCTGCACTAACAATATCAAGTGATTGATTGGCTGAAGATTGATTTTGATTGTCCTCGTATTTTTCTATGTCATTATTAAAGCTTGTACGGCTTAAAGAAAGATTCCAATACCCTTGCGGAATATTTTTCTTCAATGATGCACCGACAGTATAGTTCCATTGATTAACCAATACATTGGCATTGATGATGTATAGCTTTTCAGGAGTGGCATCTTTTGGAACTGCATACCGGAAATTATCAATAGCACCAATCCCTATAAAAGTGAGTGTTGTTTTTTTATTGATCTGGTGATTGATCTTTGTTTGAAAATCCCAGTAATTGGGCCGAATAGGAAGATCCAGCAGTTTAAAAACCAATTGCAGGTAAGAACGTCTTACGGAAGCAAGAAAGGTTGTTTGTTTATTGCTCGATAAAGGCCCTTCCATGGTGAGTGCAGCTTCTGTAGCACTGAGCCTGAAATTTCCCTGGAACTGGTTTGGATTTCCATTTTTCTGTTTGAACTGGAATACTGAGCTCATGGCATTATCATACCGGGCATCAAAGGCCGATGAACTTAGTTTTACATCTTCAATAAAACTTACATTTAAAATTCCTTGTGGTCCTCCGCTGCTGCCTTGTGTCTGAAAATGGTTGATAACCGGGACTTCGATGCCGTCTAAGTAAAACACATTCTCATTGGGTGCTCCGCCCCGTATAATGATATCATTTCTGAAACTTCCGCCCTGGGGGCCACCACCTACGCCGGGTAGAGTCTGAATCACTTTACTTATGTCGAAATTGCTGCCGGGGTTACTTTTTATTTCTTCGGTAGTTAGTCTTTGCACACTCAGCGGGGTTTCCAGTGTTGCGGCTCTTGCTGTTGCCCTGTTTGATCTGATGATTACTTCTGAAAGTGCTTTTGCTGTTTGTTCCAGTTCGATAGTGTAATTGCTTTCGTTTCCACTATTGACAACGATATTATACAGGGTAAAAGTTTTGTAACCTATTTTACTTATCTCCAGGTTATAGGTTTTTACAGGTATACCTGTGATACGATATTTACCCAGGCTATCTGCTATTGATCCAATACTGGTTCCGTCCAGTTTTATGGATGCGCCGGAGAGTGGTAATTGTGAGGCTTTATCCACAACAGTGCCAGTAATGCTGCCAGTATTTTGAGAATAGATGTACGGGCATATGATGAGAGAGAACACAATTATTATCGATCGTTTCATTTTATAAAAAATATGACAAGGTATAAAAACAATAAAATGTACGAATTGTTTAGAATCAAAAAATTTTTGCAAAAAACAAAGGTGTTCCGGTTCTTTTTTTGGTTTTATAGTAAGGGCAGTGTCCGATGTTGAAATAAAGTGTATGCTGTTGTTCTCTATATAGATACAGCCCGGCAGTCCAGCAATAGTATGAGAAAATTTGAGTTTGTTTTACTTAAAAAGTTTATCAAGCTTTTTTCTTATGATTGATTGCAAGAAAAAATCTCCATACGAATCCCATATATTCTGACTGTTTGGATAGTTGTTTAATTGAGTTTCTTTGTCGCCTTCTTTGTTCCCGATTTTCAACGGGACAGGCATTGAAACAAAGAAATTGACCAAAGAAAATTAAAGGACAAAAGAATGCTCCATCTTTTGTGCGGCCAAAGCAAAGAGAACCCAAAAATTTTTAAATTTTTTTATTGGTTGGAAGGAAGTAGGGTTATACTCCGCTTCGAGTTATTGTAAGACCATACAAGTGCTGCTATTTCGGCAGGAAGAGTAATGTATAGTTGTGGCTTTTTCATTGCCGAAAAAGAGGTACTTTGGTTTTCTGTTTTTGGGATTGCGTAAGGGCATTGGTAGTAACAAGCATATTCCTATCTATTCAGGCAATATATAGTTGATTTTGAAATACTTTGCATATTCTTCTAATGGGCCAAGTCCTACGGTGGCACGGCGTTTATTTACATTCCGTTCATCTTTGATAGGGAAGAATTCAAACTTGCCGGCTTCATTTATTCTTACCTGGCTGCCATATACCTGTTCTTTTCCTTGTTTGGTCAATATCCTGTCTTCGAGTAGTGCTAAGTCTTGTGGTTTGGCCTTTCCTTTCTTCACTGCTTGCTGCATAATGGGAAAGTAAGTGACCTGTGTTAGTGAATCTGCATGTTGTATCACCAGGAAAATAGTTGATGCCCCCCGTGTGCCTACTTCATCTGGGCCTAACCAACCGTACGTATCAATTATTTTTTTTATCTCTATTAAATTGAAAGAATCCTGTGTCATCATTGATGGAAGTAATGATTGTACCTGCTCTGATTCCCAGCCAAACTTTTTTTGCAGGCTGTCCAGTTTTGTTCTGCTTCCCTGGTCTTGCTGATAGATGGTATCGAGTCGGGCTGCTAACTCTTTATTGAATGTTGACTGTGCTGTTACATTAATTGCAGTGAATATGAAAACTATAACTAGATTAAATTTTGTCATTGTTCTATGAGTCAGTATTTCTTTGCAGAAAATTAATTCATTTTCTGTTTTAATATTTCAATAAGCAAACTAAGGTAACAGGTCGTTGGTTACTTTATCCACTGTATGAAAAGGCCTCAGATACACAGTGTCGTTCGTACTCCTCATCCAGCGGCTGGTTTCTTCCATATCTTCTTTTTTGAATTGCGACCAATGGCAATACAATGCTGCTACAGCTTTATTCATATCCTCTTTACTGCAAACAATCTTTGTAGTGAGGTATTTGTCGGATACTGTATTCCAGTTGTTATACATCCATATCTTGCCTGATTTGTTGGCCATCCATTGCCGGGCAACGGATGTGGGCATACCGGCATAATACAATTTGGTTGATGCAGGCATATCACCCGATTGAAAAAGATCGGTGACGGTTGTATGTACCGTGCGATGATCCATGTGCCCATAACCGCCATCCGGTCCCCAGGTGATGATGATGTCCGGCTGAAATTTTTTAAATACACTGTCCAGTTTTTTATGTACCGGTTCCTGTGTAAATCCTTTTGCCAAACCTCCATCACCCAATCCCAACAGAATGGGTGGCTCTATCCCCAATGCTTTTGTGGCACAGGCTGCTTCGGCTGCCCGGACCTGCGCCAGTGAATCGCCGGCGGGAATGCCTGCATGTTTATTAATACCCAGTTCGCCTTTGGTGGCGATGACGAGGTAAACAGTATTACCTTCTCTTGCATACCGGGCAAGTAATGCACTTACATTGGTTACGGCTTCATCATCCGGATGGGCGAAGACGGCCATGATAGTTTTTTTGATGCCGGTTGGTTGCGGTTGCTGAATAGTAGTGAAGGATAAAAGTAAAAAAAGTGAAATGAGTTTCATGCAGTGCTTTTTATGTGCAGTAAGGTACTAACTTATGGACAATAGCAGCACATAGCATTGCAAAAGACAGTCCCGATGGCATTCTGTTTTTGGGTAACACATGCAGAAGGAGAAATAAAGCAGTTTTTTCGGGATAAAAAAACTGCTTTATTTAAAAGTTTGGCGATTGCTTATTTCGAACTTAAGTCTGCTCTTTTATAAAGTATTTCACTCCACCTTCTTTCTATATTGTTGGCAAATTCCTGAAGCCAGTATTTCCAACTTCCTTCACCATATGATGCTTCATATCTTTCATGCAAAGGTTTCCGGTAGTCGTTACTCAATTCTTTTAATCCGTTCTTCAATCGGTTTACTGTTACATATTCCGGGTCACCGGAACCTACTGTGTTATATACAGCCACTGATTCATTGCTTTGCGTCCATACTTTTTTAAGTTTAGTAATCATTGCTGCAACTCCCACTACCAATCCTGGTTTTGGTAAATAATGATTGATCAGAATTTTATCTGCATAGTCTGTAAGGGCTACGGTACTCATATCTTCATTATAAACAGAATAAGTTGAGCTGGTTCTTTCTGTAATATATGGAGATACATTTTTTGCCCAGTCCTGTGTATGTGCATCTCCCAGGTTTCCTCTTTTATCAAACTCGTCCCAGCTTAAAGGTCCTTCAGTTACCATAAA
This sequence comes from uncultured Chitinophaga sp., assembly GCA_964453625.1. Lineage (GTDB taxonomy): Bacteria > Bacteroidota > Bacteroidia > Chitinophagales > Chitinophagaceae > JJ008. The sequence continues at coordinate 457 of CAYVSH010000131.1, read as the reverse complement.
TCCGCCATAGTCAGGCCCGGATTGGATCTCCCATACATTCCATTTCCAATCGCCGGTATGGTATTTCTGTACATGGGCAATAAATGCTTTTTCAAATTCCAGGCTTTTATCCGCTTTTGGAAATACACGGAATGCACTGATAACATTTTTCTGGCCAATTCCTAATACAGGAATAAGCAAGCAGAGGAGAAGTAATTTCTTCATTTGTTTTGGTTAAAATGTGATTAAATAAAATGAGGGCAGTGTTATAGATAGGGGGCGAAGGAGATGTTAAGGTAAGTCTATTTATTTAATTATCAGATTTTTTTTAACAGCAATCATTGAGCGATAAATATTAAACGAAAGCTGACATAATTGAATTGAACTGACTACGGTGTGATATTTTGGGAATACCAGCCAAGTTAGAAGCTGAATAGCGAACAAAACTTACAAGAGTGCGACGCAACAGACGATGATA
>CAYVSH010000130.1:0-8889 GCA_964453625.1 uncultured Chitinophaga sp. | reverse complement strand
TTGCTACAGGCGGACGCAGCCGTGAATTACCTGCAATGAAAATTGATGGTAAAAAAATAATTGGTTACAGAGAAGCTATGGTATTACCCGAAATACCAAAATCAATGATAGTTGTTGGAAGCGGTGCCATTGGCGTTGAGTTTGCTTATTTCTACAACAGCATGGGAACAAAAGTTACCATTGTAGAATTCCTTCCAAGAATTGTACCGGTAGAAGATGAAGATATTTCCAAAGAATTAGAGAAGAACTATAAGAAAAATGGCATAACGATTATGACCAGCAGCGAGGTAATTGCGGTTGACACTTCAGGAAATGGGGTTAAAGCTACTGTAAAGAGTGAAAGTGGTGAATCTATATTAGAAGCCGATGTTCTCCTAAGTGCTGTTGGAGTAGCAGCGAATATTGAAGGAATTGGTCTTGAAACATTGGGCATCAAGACAGATAAAGGCAGAATAATGGTAGATAAATACGGACAGTCAAATGTTCCCGGTGTTTATGCAATCGGAGATTGTTCACCCGGTCAGGCATTAGCCCACGTTGCCAGTAAAGAAGGTATTGTTTGTGTGGAAGCCATTGCTTATAATGAAAACAAATATCATCACCAGCCTGAGCCGATAGATTATAATAACATACCAGGCTGTACCTATTGTATACCTGAAATAGCTTCTGTAGGTTATACTGAGAAGCAGGCAAAAGAACAGGGTTATGAAGTGAAGGTTGGTAAATTCCCATTAAGTGCTAGCGGAAAAGCTTCTGCAGCAGGCCATCCGGAAGGATTCATAAAAGTAATATTTGATGCCAAGTATGGCGAATGGTTGGGCACACATATGATAGGCTACAATGTTACAGAGATGATATCTGAAACTGTGACTGCCCGTAAATTAGAAACTACTTATCATGAGGTGTTGAATGCCATTCACCCTCACCCAACCATCAGTGAGAGTATTAAAGATGCTATTGAAGTAGCTTATGGTGAAGCGATACACATCTGATAAAATTTGTTCCAAATAAAAAACCGTCCTGCTTATACAGGACGGTTTTCTTTTACAAGAATATTTTATTAAAACTTCACTGTAAATTCCAATCTTTCAGGATGATCAAAGAAATCATCAATATCTGCTTTCACAGTTACTTTCATTTTATCATCTGATAACTTTGCATTTTTACCTTCTATCTTTTCTGCTGGCCTTGGCAAGTTGATGACCAGCATGGAGGTAACAGGGATTCCCATTGCCGAGATCTGCTTTATACCATTTAAGTATTCATCAACGGCTGCTTTTGCATACTTCTCTTTATTTATTGATCTTTCAATCTTGTCATCGGTTATCTTCAGGTCAAAATAATCATCGAAAGAAGTTGGATCCGGTATATCGCCCATACCCATATTCATTCCTTGCCCAGCCATGGAGGACTCTGCTATCAGTTGTTTCATGGCTGAACCTGATACTTTCCCTGCTAATTTATTTATTACAATTATTTCATTAGCTGAAGAAAAAGGAAAAGACATTTTCGTACTGAGCTGTTCTTCCTTCAAATTCCTTTTTATATATGTAGTGCCTTTATTCAATAACATTTTTTCATCGTCACTCAGGTTCGAAATCTTATCAATCTGTGAGGCAAGAGTAATAACTGTATCAAGGATTTCACTTGACTGCTTCTCCAATTCAGCCCCAGCACCCATATTCTTTGCTAACCCAATCAAAGTACTCATATCGCTGGTTGTACTTACTGTGCCACTGCCATCATTGTTTAAAGTAATTTCCTGTATTGTTTCCAGGCAGCCAGTCAGGAATATTGACCCGGCAGTTAAAAAACTAAATATTATTTTTTTCATGTTTGGTATTTAACAACCGGAAAGATGCCGGCCTCATTTCAATAGTTGCACAAAGAAAAGCGATTTGGACAAGCCAGAGAAAACTGTTCAGGACATTATTTTTACAACCAGTTCTTTCAGCAATGAGGCATCCTCCGTACCAGCACTACCCACCCCTATACTCTTCAGGTTATATTGATGGAGCAGCATCAATGCCTTCTCAACCCCCGTATAGGAATAAAGACTTGCGGCTTTAAGGTAATCTTTTACAAAAAATGGATTAACCCCGATAGTGGTAGCAATCGTTCTTTCATCCTGGGTGCCTGCGCCAAATATCATAAACACTTTGCTGAAAAAACCATAAAGAGAAGGCAGCAATAGTTGAATGGGGCCGGCTTTAGGATTGGCTTCAAAGTAGAGAATGATCTTCATGCATTTCGCCAGGTCTTTGGTCGCAATGGCTGATTGCAATTCAAAGACATTATAATCCTTGCTTACACCTATGTATTCTTCAATATCCTCTTCCGTTATCGTTGCATTCTTCCCCAGGTTAACGGATAGCTTTTCGATTTCATTTTCTATTCTTGAAAGATCATTGCCAATATGATCTACCAGCAATGCCTGGGCTTTTGGCGAAGCCGAAAGCTCTTTTGTTCTTAGGATTTCCTGTGTCCACTGCAATACTTCCTTTTCGTATAACTTTTTTGTGGTGACCAATTCACCCTTTTCCTTTACCAGCTTTGCAAACTTCTTGCGGGCATCCAGTTTCTTTTCTTTGTATGAGACCACCAGTATAGTTGAGGAAAGCGGATTTTCGATATACGATTCCAGCTTTTCTACATCCCGCATTTGCTGTGCTTCTTTTAATATCACCACTTGTCTTTCTGCAAACATTGGATAACGACGGCATGCATTCACCACATCGGCCCAGGCAGCATCTTTTCCGTAAAAAACACTGAGGTTGAATGATGCTTCACTTTCATTAAGAATATGGTGCTCAGCATAATTGACTACCTTATCAATAAAAAAATCCTCTTCACCTTCCAACCAATACAGTGGTTTGTAAGTATTCTTTTTCCAGTCACTAATTATCTTTTCAACACTCATAAGCCGCTAAGATACAGGCTTTGCTATCGCTTTTACAGCAAAAAGAATCAACAAATAATCAAAATACAGCAGAATCTGGCACGGTTTTCGAAATTTCCGTTGCTGAAATTATATTTTTAACAGGATTTAATTCAAATGGTTGCAACTGTCAACTTAACTTGCACCAGTTTTAAAACCTAATATCAATAATCAACAAGAGTTTAAACTCAAATTTTTTATTTTATGACAAACACAAACTATCCCTCAGCATCTGTAACCACCCCTTCAACACCTCCAAAAAAGAACAACAATAAGAATATCATTCTTGGTTTGCTGGCAGCAGTTTTGTTAGGATCATGGGGTTATTTTCTTTGGGACAAAAACAAATCTGGCGATACAATCGAACAACAACAATCGCAGATAGCAAGTCTTGATTCTTCAAAGACAGATCTACACAGAGAATTTGATAATGCACTTGCCCGTTTGGATTCCGTAACCGGGGCTAATAATAACCTGGAAGGCCAGTTATCTGACAGACAAAAGGAAATTGATGCTAAAAAAGCTGAGATTCGCAGAATATTAAATGATAAGAATGCCACACAGGCACAGTTGACAAAGGCAAGGAACATGATCTCTGAATTAAATTCAAAGATCAGCAGTATGGAAGCAGAGATAACAAGATTAACAGGCGAAAACCAGGAATTGATGGTAGCTAATACAACTCTTACACAGGAAAAATCAAACCTTGAGACCAACCTGGCAACCTCTCAATCAGAGAAAGATGCATTAGCAAAAACCGTTGATGTAGCTTCCACTTTTACAGCTTCTAACATACAGATCACCCCAATCAATGAAAAGAAAAGCGGTAAGGAAAAGAGCACAACAACCGCTAAGAAAGTAGATAAGCTGGTTGTTTCATTTGATGTAGAAAACAGGATCGCAGTTTCTGGTCCGGCAGATATGTACCTGATCGTTACAGCTCCAGATGGTAAAGTAATATCGAACGGCAGTGTATTAAACACAAGGATAGATGGTGATAAGAGTTTTACAGCAAAATTACCAGTGAACTATGAACAAGGCACCCGGAAGTCTGTTCAATTCCCTATTCAACAGAATGATTTCTCAACAGGTAATTACAAAATTGAAATATATCATAATGGCTTCAAGATTGGTGAAGGCATAAGAAGCCTAAAAAAGGGCGGTTTATTTAGTTAATAAATCCTGCCTCTTTTAAAAACCGCTCCTTTCTTTGATTGGAGCGGTTTTTTATTACCTGAAAAAATGTTTACTATCAATTTTTCTATTCAATATCGACATACTTAAACACATGTTTTGCACATAATCACTCTGATATATCAATTGAAGCTATTACTGTATTGCAATACAGTAATTTTAGTCTTATAAATTAGACCCATAATGAACATCAAAACATTTGGCAAATTTCTGCCTGCTGCCTGTTGTATGATTCTTAGTTTTTCACTTTCTGCACAGAACAGCATTAAGCCTAAATACAACAACTCATCAATTTATTCAGGTATCGAAGTTGGCTCCAAAGGAGTAAAAATGAGTGTAATTGAAATAGGCAAAAATGCACAGAGCAGCGGTGCTATGAATATTATAAAGGACACCTCTGTCAATACTGATTTTATTAGTTTTTCCGAAGCAACATATACTGCTACTTTGGATGGATTATTGGGTCTTTATTCAAAAGCTACAAAAGATTATGAGATACCTTCTAAAAAAGTATTCACTGTTATTAGTAGCGGTGTAAAAATGCAGGCAGAAAAAGATGAAAAGACAGAATGGATCCAACGTCTTATTACCGATTTCCGGTTAAAGATAAACGAGCCATCCCGGGCAGTAGAGGTGGTTGATGTAATGAAAGAAGCAAAATTATCTCATCTTGGTATTGTACCCGAGTCAAGACGTTATAATACTTTCCTTATTGACATTGGGAGTGGGAATACAAAAGGTGGCTTTTTCCCTTATGGTAACACCAATGATTTTAAGTTATTCCAACTGAACTGGGGTACTAAAAGCACCGCTAATGCAGCTGAAAAAAGATTAGAGGGAGATAATACTCTTACTAATTACAATAAACATTTATTCCGTGTGCTGGCCGGAGCAGAGAATTCTGAAATAATCTATGCTGTAAATTCTAGCGGTGCTTATCCGCTTAGTGATAATATTGCAGTAAGCGGCGGTATTGCATGGGCAGTTGCTACACTTACCCATCCTGAACTGATAGAGAACCCTGTTATTTCTGTAAGTTTTGATGAAATAAAAAAGTTTACTGAAAAACTGTACAATAACTACGAAGCACTATCCGCCTCTTTTCTTTCTGTAAATGTAAACAGGCCAGCAGAAAAATTACTCATCACAAATGAAGTGAATAGGGTGCACAAGGTTTTTGATCAGAAGTCCTTAATGGCAGGTGCAGGGCTTTTACTCAGGATCATGCGGCAATTTGAATCTGCTTTTGCCTCCAAGCATTTTTATCTTATAAAGAACGGACAAGTGGGTTGGGTCTCAGCCTATGTAGATCAAACCATTTCAGACTAAAGAATCGCTGGTTTTCCACAATGTGGACTCTTTTTTAACCAGCTAAAGACTCAATTACTTAGTTTGGCGATATGAAAGATACGAAGAGCCTGTTGCTGGTATTGCTTTCTGCCGGATTATTGGGAACATGGGTTTATCATCTCTACGATAAAACGAAATACAGCAACCAACGAAAAGAAATTTTTATAAAAGATTCAATTGCTGTAGCAGAGGGTGTACAAGACTCTCTTCATAAACTTTACTCTTACACCATTAACGACCTCGACGCAAAGCTTGACTCCACTAAAACCAATGCAGGACTTTTAAAAGGGGAACTGAATAACAAGCTTTCGGAGATTTATCGCCTGAAGAATGAGATAGCAAGCATCCTTAAAAAAAATGATGTAAGGAAAGAAGACCTTGTTCTTGCCAGGAAAAAAGCAGCCGAATTACAACAATTGGTTCAGGAATTAAAAAGCCGGAACACTACAATTGAAGAAGAAAAACAACAGATCAGCGCTGTACTGGATAATGTGACCCTGCAAATGAAGTCAATGGAAGGAAATGTGCAGCAACTGACAAAGGAAAACAAAGTGCTAAGTGAAAAAGTGATCCTCGCATCTACATTTGTTGCATCTGCCATCAGCCTTTCACCGGTAACAATCAAAAATAACAGGGAGGTTGAAACCAGTTCTGTTAACAAAGTCAGCAAACTGGTAGTGTCATTTTCCGTGCAAAATAATATTACAGACGAATCCGATGCAGAAGTTTATATAATCGTTACGCAGCCTGATGGAAAAGTATTAAGACCAGATGTATGGGAATCATTCTCCATTGACACACGGAATGAAGGTACAAAAAGCTATACCCGCAAGGTGCGGTTCGAATACCAGAAAGGGGAAACTAAGGAGTTGATTTTTTCATTGAACCCGGAAGAGTTTTTAAAAGGCACTTATAAACTTCAGATCTATCATAACGGATACATGATAGGGCAAACTTCAAAAGCCCTGAAATAAATTAAATATCAATAGATAAATCAAAGCAGAAATCAAAAGCAGCTACAGCCTTTAATTAACAACCTTACAAAACAAATTCTAAAAAAAGAAGGTTCCGCTTTGGCGGAACCTTTATACTTAAAACCCTGATTTTTAAAAAACTATAGATTGTATCCGTAGCTGATATAATATAGACCCCCAACTGCAGGGCTACCATAACCTGTACGCTGATACTGATTACCGAGATTAGTTCCGCCTACACGGAAAGTACTTTTGGTTCCCTGAGGACGGTAAGATATCTGACCATCCCACCAACCAAAATAAGGTAATGTACCGGTAACAAATGTTCCTTCATAATAGTTATTATCCTGCCATTTGAAAACAACATTGAAACCAATGTTATGGCAAACATTATCATTGCGCAGACCGATATTGTAACGATACTTAGGAGCATTAAAAAATGTAACATAGTCTGATGGGATATTATCATTCAATTCATCAGAGAAAATATTTCCATATAAAGAATACTCTTTGTAAATACGGTAATCTATTCCAATACCCCAACCACTTGTTCTGACTACCTGATCAGAATTCTGAACATATGACAAGTTATTTGTTGAGAAAGGAGAATACAAAGCAAGGTTAGTACCATTAGTTGACTGACCAACTGCAGTGCTTAACAGGAAGTTGTTGTAACGGCTATAATATATGTAACCATCTACCATGATCTTTTTTCCTATAATACCTTTGTACCCAAGCTCATAAGATTTAACAGTTTCAGGCTTTACCTCTTTATAGGTGGCCCTAACTAACCTGCTTGAGTCTGCTGGTGTACCGGCCCTGTAAAACATAATACTGGCTGCTGTATAACCGGGTAATGTAGAGTTCAGCTTATAATATGATTGGAACTCAGGCAGACAGCCAATAAGGAAACTGCTTCCACCACCTAATCTTAAACTGATATATTGGTTCTGGTTAGATGGGAAACGGTATGAACTCTGATATGAAAGACGAATATTGTTGTCTTTTGCGACCCGAATAACAGCCGTAAACCTTGGTGTGAATCTTCCTTCGAAATTTGTCTGCTTGTCATAACGACCTGAAGCAGTTAAAGTCAACACATCGTTTAATAGTTTTTTCCTGAACTGAACATAACCTCCATACTCATTTACACGAATTGCCTGTAATGTATCAGCGAAAATGGTACCCTGTGAATTCATAACCCACTGCTTCCAGCTGGTACCAGCCAATATTTCAATTTTATCAGAGAAACCACCCCAGTCTGAAATATTAACCTGTGCTTCTGCGGCCCATAAGTCTGATTTGTCAAGGAATTTTGCTCCACCAGGCTTACTAACAGGAATCGATTTAATTGTATTTGCCGCAGCATTAAAACCAGCTGAACCAGGCAATAATCTTCCAACATCTGCAATGGCTCTAGAATTATTATGTAAAGTAATATCGCTGGCAGCACCAGAAGAAATTCTTCTGCCTTCTGAAAAAGCCAGCAGGTATTGGGGGAACCAAGATCCGCCAATAGCAGCTAAACTGGAAGTATTTACACTTGGTTTCCATGCTTCATTAATAAATGTACCTACCGCATCACCAATGTAAGAGTCCCCAGCATTTTCCTGTGTGGTATATCCTCTCAGCATCCAGTTTTTGGATTTAATTTCCAATTTATGCTGGGCCATTTTGAAATTTCTTAATGAATACCTGTTAGCACCAGTATAAACAGTAGTACCAGTACCAAAATAAGAATTCAAAGAGGCTTCAATTTTATCAGTAATCTTCCAGTGAACACCAGCATTGAATTTCACATTCAGTGTATTGTAATCCACCAATGTTTTTTCTTCATAACCCGTCCTAGTAACGTTAGCATTATTACCAAAATAATTTCTGGTTAGTGCAATGTACATCGGTGCATAAAGTTGTGCTGCAGGTTGAACACTAGAAGGGAATAGTGAATAGTATCCGTTCATTTGCGCAGTAGTAGGATAAGTAGGATTGCCAATAGCTGTAAAATAAGCATTTGCGGCCGTCTGCAGATTAACTAATCCACCTGAAGCTGCTAACACATTAGCTACTGTAGCCTGACTTAATAATGCAGCAAGTTGTCCTATGTTTACACTGGTTTCATCACCATATGTATTTACTCCATTATAATTGGGATCATTACTACGGTTACCACCAACTACTTTACTTAAAATACCAATCTGTTGTTTATTGCGATAATCTTCTGCCTGCCAGTCGCTACCCCTGATCAACTCCCCAGAAAAGCGTAGGGCAACTTTATCACCTAAAAGCTTTGACCAACGCATAGATATATTATTATATGGAGCAGCACTTCTTTGCTTTCCGTCCACATGCATGATCCCTTGTTTGATATTGTAACTAAAACCCTGGTATTTGAAAGGATTCTTACTGGTCATCAGTAAGGTGCCATTCATACCG
>CAYVSH010000129.1:0-9021 GCA_964453625.1 uncultured Chitinophaga sp. | reverse complement strand
TAAACAACATAATACATAACAGTCAAAGATAAAAAACTACAAGACTATGTTTTGAACCAGCCTGCTCTTTTCAGGGTAATCCGTATTAAAATGAAGCCCCCTGCTTTCTTTACGGAAAGTGGCGCCTTTTACGATGAGGTAACCAACGGTAATCATATTTCTCAACTCAAGTAGTTGTGGTGAAACTGTAGAACTGCTATATAATTTTTCAGTTTCCTCCCATAGAAGATCCAAACGGCGCATAGCTCTTTGCAAACGGATATCATTGCGAACGATACCAACATAATCACTCATAAGTAATTGCAACTCTTTCAGACTTTGTGTGATCAGGATCATCTCTTTTGGTTGAGAAGTTCCTTTGGCGTTCCAGTCTGGAATTTCTGTTTCAATCTTATTCCAGTTTACAAAAGATGAAGCAAAGTTTTCCACCAATGTATTAGTACTGTCTAAATAACAACGATGTGCAAACACCATTGCTTCCAGCAATGAATTACTGGCAAGCCGGTTAGCACCATGCAAACCAGTAGATGAACATTCGCCGCAGGCATATAGATTTTTAATAGAACTCCGCCCCCATTCATCCGTTTTAATGCCTCCACAGCTGTAATGTGCCGCAGGTGCCACAGGTATCATGTCTTTCGATACATCAATCCCAACAGATAAACATTTTTCATAAATATTTGGGAAGTGCTCAATAAATTTTTCCTTATTGAAATGACGACAATCCAGCCAGACATGTTCCGTACCGTTTATTTTCATCTCACTATCTATTGCTCTTGCCACAATATCTCTCGGTGCAAGATCCTTTCTTTCGTCATACCGTTCCATAAAGGCTTCGCCATGTTTATTACGAAGTATGCCACCATCACCCCGAACGGCTTCTGTAATTAAAAAAGCCTGGCCTCTTGCACCTGCTTCATATAAAGCAGTAGGGTGAAATTGTATGAACTCCATATTCTCCACTCTCCCTTTTGCCCGGTACACCATTGCCACTCCATCACCTGTTGCAATGGATGGATTGGTAGTAGTACGATACACCTGACCGTTCCCACCAGTTGCCAGCAATGTTATCTTCGAAAGAATTTTTTCGATCTTATTAGTCGTAAGGTTCAGCACATACACTCCAAAACATTCTACATCCGGAGTTGACTTGTTTACGAGATAGCCTAAATGGTGCTGTGTAATAATATCTACAACAAAGCAATGCTGCACAAATTCAATATTACTTTGTTTGTTCACTGCATCTATCAAAGCCCTTTCCATTTCCTTACCGGTCACATCTTTATAATGCAGTATCCTCGATTCTGAATGTCCGCCTTCCATTCCTCTTTTATATTCGCCGTCCTTTTCTTTATCAAATCTTGCCCCCCATTCGATGATCTCATTCACTCTTTCAGGGCCTTCCTTCACAACTATCTCCACCACTTCTTCATTACACAAACCATCACCGGCTATCAATGTATCTTCAATATGTTTCTCAAAACTATCATTCTCCAGGTCGTTAACTACTGCTATACCTCCTTGTGCATACTTTGTATTCGTTTCATCGGCTGCTGCCTTGGTCATTACCAACACTTTCTTATCCGGAAACTGGTTAGCCATCTTTAATGCATACGTAAGCCCCGCTATACCCGAACCAATTACTAAAATATCTGTCTGTCGCATATTAATTTTTTTGTTACCGACTTCAGTAATGCTATCATCTTCGTTGCGTCGCACTCTTCAACTTCCTGTTCACTACTCAGCAAAACTATTCATTCCCAACTGAACTACTATAATAAGCAGCTCCTTTCACAATATAAAACTGGGCAAACCCATACGTTAGCATTATTAAAATATTTGCGAATTCAAAAGACTGGTAAAATTTATTAATAGCCAGTATTGAATCTGATATTACAAACAATAATGCACCGGTCATCATCCATCTTCCTGCCAGTTTGTTTTTGATGTAAAGCATATGCATCGCCAGCATAAACATAAAGCTGATGACAATGCCATAAATGCGAACCGGCAGTTTCATATCATCCAAATATGGAGAAAGAAAACTAATCAATACGGCATAATAAACAACTACGATCACCAGCAACCATGGATTGCTTTTTAAATTCTCCTTCACTCTTACCTGGTGGAAATAAATGATGTAAAAAATATGAGCCAGCAGAAAAGAAGAGAGCCCTGCTAAAAAGAATAATGACTCTTTATCCTGGAACATTAACAGTACATCCCCGATCCATGAAAAGATAAGAGCCAATAGTATCCATTTGTTGATACCACTTGTAATGCGATGTGTTGTTGTATAAAAAAATCCGATGATGGCAGGTATAATGAGCGGTTTACATACAAACTGAATTGTTTCGCTGCCCAATTGTATTCCTACTAAATCACCAATCAAGGTAAGAGCCAGTAAACCTATCCAGAAGTTTTGCTTCATAGAGTTATTTTAAGCATCTACCCAAGCTTCATTTTCTTTAATAAGATTTATTAACTCCTCTACTGCCACTTCACTGTTCACATTTCTTTTCATCACTTCTTTACCTTTATATAAAGTAATTTTTCCGGGGCCGCTGCCTACATAGCCAAAATCAGCATCTGCCATTTCACCAGGGCCATTCACTATACATCCCATAATAGCAATCTTCACACCCTTTAAATGATTGGTCACAGCTCTTATCTTAGCTGTTGTTTCCTGAAGGTCAAATAAGGTTCGTCCGCAACTAGGGCAACTGATATATTCCGTTTTTGAAACTCTTGTTCTGGTAGCTTGCAGAATACTGAAGGCTGTATTATTGGTGAACTGGTAAATATCTTTTACTTCCAAATAAGTTCGGCCGGTTGTTTTTACATTCTCCAAAATATTCTTGCCACTATATCCCAAACAAATTCCGTCTCCCAATCCTTCCAATAACAATGCCCCGGTTTCAGTTGCAAAATGTATGAGGTGTTCATCTGGTAATTGCCAGTTGCTATCAGTAATAAGTATAACCGGGTTTTGAATTTTTCGGTTTATCAGTTCTGCAAACATGCTGCGAACTGACTGCATAGCATTTTTATTTGTAGAGCTTAAACAAATAACAACCGTTGGGTTATTTGCCAGTTTATCCAGGTAAGTAAAATCATTGATCGGCGTTTCATCATTAAAACAATCGATCATTACAAAATTCAGCCTGTCACTTTTTGAAGATGATTCAGCAAATCCTTTATCACTATAAATTGGAAAATACTTTGTTTTATCATTTGCCTGTTCCCATGCCGCGGGGAAGACAATAACTTTCAAAGTTCCGGGCAGTTCAAAATCTAGTAGCTGGTTACCGGTAAAAACATAATCAGCTGCCGAATCATTGATCGTCCATTTATCCGTTGCCTCATCGTAAGTGTAGCCAATACTTTGCAAATGTGCCGGTGTTATTTTTTCAATCTTACTCATATCTGCTACTACCACGGGAACCTGTTTCCCCCCAATATTATCAACAGCGAATGTTTCTCTACGATTATATTCAAATGGGTTATAAGAAAGTCGGGAAGTCTGTGAGTCCGAAAGACCGAAAGAGTTTTCGCTTCTGACTTCCGACCTCTTACTTCCCGTCTCGTATCTCTTTACCAAATCCTTACATACTGGTATTTCAAATTCCGGATCTTCTGTCAATGAAACCCGTATTGTATCACCAATGCCATCTTCCAGTAAAGTACCAATACCAATTGCCGATTTTATTCTTCCATCTTCCCCATCACCGGCTTCGGTTACACCAAGATGTAACGGATAAATCTCTCCAAACTCATCATGCATAGTTCTAATAAGTAACCTGTATGCCTGCACCATCACCTGGGGATTACTGCTCTTCATGCTAAGAATAATGTTGTGATATGTTTCTGCTCTTGCAATTCGCAGAAATTCCATGGCACTTTCCACCATACCTATTGGTGTATCACCATACCGGCTCATGATACGATCACTCAATGAACCATGATTGGTACCAATACGCATTGCCGTTCCGTACTCTTTACAAATTTTTACCAATGGTGTAAACCGTTCCCGGATTCGATCGATCTCTTCTGCATATTCTGCATCGGTATATTCAATCTGCTCGAATTTTTTCTTATCAACATAGTTGCCGGGATTTACTCTTACTTTTTCTACAATCCTAGCCGCAATCTCCGCAGCATTGGGTGTAAAATGTATATCTGCTACCAGGGGCATATGATAACCTCTTTTATTCAGTTCATTCTTTATGTTCAGTAAATTCTCTGCTTCTTTTTTTGAGGGGGCTGTAATGCGTACAAGTTCTGCGCCGGCCTCAATACAACGAATACTTTGCTCTACAGTAGCTATCGTATCCATGGTATCCGTTGTCGTCATTGTCTGTACACGGATAGGATGAAAATTACCGAGCAAGAGATCACCGATCTTCACTTCTCTTGTGGCTAATCTTTTATATTCAGTAAGGGATTCGCAGTACAATTGCATAGCTGCAAAACTAACAAAGAAGAAGGTGTAAAGTTTACCAATCTTTTTGCTGAGAACCACCGCCCTTAACCTTTTGTTTTTGTACCCGTTGCTGCACTTCTTTTTCTTTTTGCTGAAGCAGTTTAAGTCTTTGCTCAGCTTCTTTCATACTCATTTTTGAATCCTGGCGTTGCTGTTGCTGTTCCTTTTTCTTTTTTTGCTGGTCATCCTGTTTTTTAGGTGGCTGTTTCTTTTTTAATTCCAGCATTGCCTTTTGCAGATTCTCCCTTGCATCTTTATCATCGGGGTTATTTCGCAACGCATTTTTATAAGCTTCAATACTTTCTTCCAGATTTTTCTGTCCACTCAATATCACTCCTTTATTATACCATGCTTTTGATAACAAGGCCTTATCCTTCGCCGTAGAAGCAATATCATTGAACAAAACTGCAGCATCCACTTTTTTATCCTGCTTAAATAATGCGTTGGCCTGGTTAAACTTGGCTGTTGTATTGCCCGGTTCTTTCTCTAGAGCTTTAAGGTATTCCGCAGATGCTTTTGCATACTCTTGTTTTTTATAATAATTATTACCTGATTCAATCAGTTCATTTACATCCTGTGCATGAACGGTGTTAGCCGTAGTTACAACGATTAGTATGAGTAATGTTTTCTTCATTTATTTAAGTGGCCCTATCGGCTTTACTTCGTTTTTTCTCTGAAATAAAATTTTCAACCAGTAACAAAACAAACATCAACCCCGCAAACCAATAGTAATAAACTGAAAAATTCATCATAGACATATCTCCAAAAGCCTTTCTTTCAATTTGCGATAACTGACTTTTTAATACAGCAACTGTTTCATCACTGCTTTCAAGCTTAACATAAACACCGTTTGTTTTAGCAGCAACTTCTTTCAGTATTTCTTCATTCAATTTTGTGATAACAACATTTCCTGCATCATCTCTTTTTTCAGAACCAGTTGCGGGGTCAATGATTGCAGAGCCATTTGCAGAACCAATACCAACGGTATTGATCATCACTCCTTGTGCTGCCAGTTCTTTTGCAGTTGATACCGCATCGTTATCATGGTCTTCACCATCAGAGATCAAGACCACAGCTTTGAATTTTCTGCTGGTATTATCAAAAACCCTTGCACTCATTTCCAGCGCATCGCTAATGACTGTACCCTGTTGCGGAATGGCATCGGGTGTTGCCGAAGAAACAAATAGCTGTGCTGCTCCATGATCTGTTGTTAATGGCATTTGCAAATACGCTTTTCCTGCAAATAATACCAAAGCGATCCGATCATCAGGCATTGCATCCATCAATTTACCGATCAATTGCTTGGCTCTTTCCAGCCTGTTTGGTGCCAGATCGGTTGATAACATGCTTTTGCTTACATCCAATGCTATTGCTACATCTATTCCTTTACGGCTGTTATTTTCTGAACTTCCGGGTTTGCGAAGACTCATAACTGCTACCGTACCCAAAACAAAAGCAAGGATAATAAAACCAAACTTCAGTAAAAATTTTGCAGAAGAATAATCAGCGATCAAGGCGTTTACCAGTTTTTCATCGCCGATACGTTTCTTTACTTTTTTCTTCCAGTAGAGTAATCCCGTAAAAAGGGCGGCTAATACAACAGCGCCAATTAAAAGCCAGAGATAATCTTTATGTTGAAAATGCAGGTTCAATTTTTGTTATTGAAATTCGGCAGTTAGTATGGCAAGAATCAAACCAAAAGGAAAGTTTTATATAAGAACATCTACATTTTGCCTTTAAAAAATCCCAGTTGTTTTAGAATATCTTTCAGCATTTTCATCCTGGTATTCCACATATCAAAATCCTTATCCGGCGATTCAATGTTCAGTACAAAAAAGTAAGGATGATTATTCTCCTCTATCCAGCCAACTATCCAGCCAATATTATTACCCTTTTCATTAAATCCCCACCCTGTTTTATATCCCAGCCTGTAATTCGTATTATTCTCAAATAGCATTGCCCTTTTCACCATTTCCTGGTACGCTTTAAAAAAAGGCAACTGATCAAAATATAGTTTCTTCACCAATCCTAATTGTTCATCCGGTTTTACTTTTAAACTGTTGTCGAGCCAGAAAGAATCTATAGCACTGGTAATCTTTTTGGTTCCATAACCGATTGAATCAAGCCAGAACTTCATAGTGTCCCTTCCAATACGCCTTGCTACTTCCTGGTAATAAGGGACTGCTGAAACCCTGAAAGCTTCATACATAGTAAGGTCTTTATTCCAATCACTATTACTTCTTTCTACACCATCCCATTTAATGATCATACTGTCGCTGGATATTTTTCCGGTTTGCAATCCAATTAACGAGTTTACGATCTTAAAGGTTGATGCTGGGAGATAACTACTATCACGGTAACGGGCAAGATTGTGAACTGTAAATTTTCCAGTGCCGTTATCCATTAACGCAAAACACCCTTCCACTTTATTATCAGTAAAATATTTTTCAAGACTCTTATCAACCTTTACATTGTTTTGTCCGCAAGATGCCAATAGAAATATAAATACAATAAAAAGAGAGCCATTTCTCATCATAATAATAATTTTTGCAAAGGTAACTGACTGACCTTAACCATATAAACCGCTAATAAATCATTTTGTTTTCGTAAGTACCGCTTTTTGGTAGCTGCCCAATTTATAACTGTCCACAAAAGGAATGTCATCTGTACCTTTTCCAGTTGTAAACATTGGCTTTGAGCCAATATTGAAAAACTCAACATGGAGCTTATCGTTTTCTATCCAGTAGCTGTTTAAAATCGTAGAATTTTGAACGGTGAATGCCCCGGAAAATTTATTTCCCAGCCAAAACTGGTCAAGAATAATTCCGCTTAGTTCATCAATCACCCAATGACCTTTTGCCATGTCTACAGGTTTTAAAATATATGGGCGATAGTCTTCTTCCTTTGATCCATATATCAAATGCCATGTGTAGGTATCCGTACTATCTGCATTTTGTATCCGTAACTCCATATTTACTTTCTGAGGTTCTGCTTTTCCATTACGGTACCAATTCAGTTCACCTTTCCAATTACCAACCCAGCTTTCAGGAAATGAAACAGATTGTGCTGTGCCTAATATTCCTGTTAGCAGGAAAAAGCTGATCATAAAGAATCTCATACTACTTATTTCTTCAAAAATAAAAATCCCGGCTGAAAACCGGGATCACTAATAATTTTCTAATGCTTGTTTTACATGTAGAATCCACCTTTCTGTTTATAATGCTTTACTCCCTGGCAGTCTCTTTTAGTAGCGGCACAAGAAGATAATACAAATAGCATGGTAGCTACAACAGCTAAGCACAACAAAAGCCTTTTCATACTTTTTAAATAAGTTGGGTCAACAAATTAGTTAGTGATAATTCAGAGGAAACTTGGTGGGTAGAGTTTTATATCATCGTAGAGGGCTAAAATAATACGGGAAAACTGTTTTTCATAACTTATAACCTTATTTTTTAAAAAAAATTGTGTCCGCCGGAATTTATAGTAAAAACACTAATGACTTATTTTTACAACAATTAAACCAAAAAATTCATTGAAATGAAAAGATTTCTTTCTCTTCTGCCTGTAATTCTGCTATTTGTAACCTCTTGCGACAACAATAAAGCTGATAATGGAAATGCTGCTAATGAAGACAGTATTGAAACTTTGAGTGCCGATAAAAAACAAATGCAAAATGCGGCTGATGACATGGAAAAGAAAAAAGAAGAACTAAGCAAACTGACCCCTTTAACGCTGGACGAACTCAAAGCTTTACTTCCAAAAACATTAATGGGCACGGAGGGAACAAATTTTGAAGCGAACAGTGCGATGGGTGCCGGGCTTGCCAATGCTGAATATGCCTTATCTGACAGCACACATATTTCCCTTAATATTTATGATTGTGCCGGATCTGCAGGCTCAGGTATCTACAGCCTGCAATACCTCGGCATGCTTAATATGCAACAGGATACTGATGAAGAATACACAAAGACTATTGATTTTAATGGTGGCAAAGCCTTTGAACATTGTGATAAAACTTCTAACGACTGTACATTCACATATTTTGCCGGGGGCCGTTACCTCGTCACATTATCCGGAGATAATGTAAATGCTGAAACGCTGAAACAGGCAGCAAGAGCTCTGAATATTAGGTAACCTTCAAAATATTTGTTATTTCAGAACCCCCAGTTCCTTCCCCACTTTGGTAAATGCAGCAATAGCTTTATCCAGGTGCTGCTGCTCATGCGCCGCACTCAACTGCACCCGTATCCTCGCTTGTCCTTTAGCTACAACCGGAAAGAAGAAACCGATAACATAAATCCCTTCTTCCAATAACTTAGCAGCCATGTTTTGTGCCAGCACCGCATCATAGAGCATGATGGGAACAATGGGATGATCACCAGGTTTGATATCGAAGCCAGCTTCTGTCATTTTATTGCGGAAGTATTTTGTATTGTATTCTAACTTATCTCTCAGCTCAGTTGTTTCCGTCAGCATATCCAGTACCGCTATAGAAGCTCCCACAATGGAAGGTGCCAATGTATTGCTGAACAAATAAG
>CAYVSH010000128.1:0-9080 GCA_964453625.1 uncultured Chitinophaga sp. | reverse complement strand
AAGCATATTTTATTAATGAGTCATAAGATAATCCTTCCGATTTTGGTGGATCGGGAAGTGTAATGCCTCTTTTCGTTGGCATTCGGTCTTTCTTTCGTTCGTACAGACCAATGGCATGATTGAAATCGTAGCTTAATTGCAGCAGTTCTTTTTTTGTTATATGTATTGTTTTTTGTTCTATTACATTCCCAGGTTTTAAGAAAACCCGCCTCAAACTATCCTCCTTAAAGAAAAATGTAATTACACCGATTTTTTCTTGGGTTGAATAAAACTTTTTTAATGAATTTGCAAAATCAAAATCAGATTTAATTTCATTGGTTCTGTATTTACTAAGAATTTCGTTTATTTCATTTTTCCCGACACCCCTTGCCATCATCATTTGCGAAAACTGTACTTCATATAGTTTATAGATATTAAGAGTATCCGTTTTTTTTTCCGGTTCCTGAGCTTCTAAATAGCCGAAAAAAAACAGCCAACAAAATAATAATGAAACCGCTTTCATTGAAAAATGGTTTCATTAAAAATAAGTTATTTAGTATAAATGAAACCAGCATAAAAAACTACAGCCTGAACAGCCTGTAGTTTTTTATTTAAGCCTATTTAGTTTTTCAGAGATTATATGATTCTTTAAGGATTGCTTTGTATTCATCTGGCAGTTTTGGATGTTTATATGCCTTTTGTGCATATTCTTTTGCTTTCACCTCATCACCTTTATTAATGTTACATAAGACCTGTAAAAGATCATACCAGTACTCTTTTCCTTTATCAACAGATCGTATTTTAAAAAGGTCTAGTTGTGTGGCAAATTTCTTGATATCTTCTTTATCAAACCGGGATGAATAATCAATAAGCCAATGACCGATTGCATCTATGGCTACAGGCTTTTGTATATCCTTCAGATAGTTGATAAGCAGGTCAACGGCCTTGCTTGCATCCTTGTCAATAAGCAATGCTATTTTAAACGCAATATCTTTCCTGGCATAATTATCTGATGCCGGGTCAAATTTTTTAATGATTGCACTAAAAGATTCAATGCTGTTATTGTTATTCTCATATGCCGCAACTGCTTTACTAAATAATATTCCATATAGCGTTTCATTTGTTTTCTCTTCATCCCATTGAAGCAATGAACTGATCTTTGCTTTGCTGGCGTAGAGATATGCAAGTTGTTTATCAGTCAGGTTTTTTGTATAAAGAATTGCAGTAGCAGCAACATCCTTGTTGGCAAGTATATCGGTCTTGATTTTATAATACTCATTTAATATATCTTCTGCGTCGGCATCTTCAAGTTCGTTGGCTAAAGCAGCCCAGGTAGAAAAATCTGTATCATTCAAATTTCCCGTTTTAGCCTTTAGTTTCAGAGTGAAATATTGTTTTGACGGCTCTTTTGCATCTTTTCCTAATTGAATGAAATCAAGAGCTTCAAGTCCTCCAATGTATTTGTGAAGCAATTTACCTTCTGGTGAAAAGAAAAGAAAAGTCGGGTAAGCAGTTACATTGAATTCTTCTGCTAATCTGAGACCTTCTCCTTCCTCCATATCCATTTTTACATTGATATAATTGGCATTAAAATAATTTGCGACTTCTTTTGCTGTGTAAACAGATTGATCCATGTATTTGCAAGGACCGCACCAGGAGGCATAGGCATCAAAGAAGATCATTTTCTTTTCTTTCAGGGCTTTCGCCTTTATTTGTGCCCAGGTCATGTTTTTGGTGAAGACAATTTCATCTGCAGCTCTTGAGGATATCGTAAGAATTAGGGCTAACAGCAGGGTGGTGATTTGTTTCATAAACGGTTTTATTTTCATTAGAGACGCAATTTTTAAATTATTACATTTTAAATTAAGTTAAAGATAATATAATGAATTGCAGGGTGCTATAAAATAAAAAGAGGCTTGATATAAGCCTCTTTAGATATGTTTTCTTAAAATGATTAACAATAGCAACGCCAGTAGTAATAGCAATAGCCGCTATACGTACAATAGTAATACCAATAGCAACAGGCTCCTCTGGAGTCACCGGTAACTTTTCCTTTTGCTTTTTTCTTTCCCTTGTTGTTCTTTTCGAAATCTTCAAGGGTTTTTTTAAGGTTGTTTACATCGTCTGCAGATAATGTTTGTCCTTCTGTGTAAGTTTTTCCGTTAATGGTTACGGAAAGCTTTTCGCCATTTCCCCTCGAAGCACTGATCATTGTGTTATTTACAATGTTCAGGAATTCCAGGTCAGTGGACGTTAATACTGTTCCTGTTTCCATTTTGGATACAGTTTTGGTCGTTTGGCTGAATGCGAAAGAGCAAATTGCCAGTGACAGGGCAGTAGCCAGGATCTTGATCTTGTTCATTGTGGTAGTTTTAATGTTGAATAATTAATGATTATGTAAATTTAATATGTGACTTTGACAGATAAGCGATAAAGATTCCAGTTGGCCGGCGTATTGGCATTAATTCCCCTTGCACCGGAAATGTTACCCATTTTCAATAATTCAGCTAGTGGACCGCTGGCTCCTCGTGGTGTACCCTTTACTCCTTCCTGTGTGAACAGCGAATAGGAATCAGGTATCTGTGTTTCAGAGGCAATAAGGAAATAATTATCAGTTCCAGAAGGGGCACTGGCTTTTGCATTGGTAAATACTGTGAATTTTTCGATCGGGTTACCATTATTGTTACGTCGTGGGAATTTCCCTTCGCTTTGTCCTGTGCTTCTAGGATAGATTGGCGTCATGGTGCCATCTTTGTCAATATGGAAAACATATATATACTTAGGTGGAATATCCTGTTGTAAATAATTGCTGTCACTTACTTCTACATTGATATCAAACCTTTCACCAATTTTTAAACCTGCTGTATCAATAATTTGTTTGGTGGCACTGTTCCTCAAAACAATCTGGTAGGGAAAGTAATCCTGCTCTTTTGGCGGGGCCAGGGTAAGCCATCCCCTGATCTTTGAAAGCTTTACACATGTTTGAAAAACATTTTCCACCACATCCTGGTATGATTTATCAGAATTGTCAGTAAGTGTGAAACATCCGGCATCAACCGGCATAGAACCAAGACTATCACGAAGTGAGAAATCTGTTTTTACAAGGCCATACGCAGCATTATTGTTTGCATCTAATGTTCCGTACAAAACATAATTAGCATCTTCTGGTTTTTCTACCAGTTGAATGGTTTTATATTCAGCAAACTTAACGGTCATCATATCCTGTAACTTTTTGGGAGGGGCCATGTTTACAAATAATGATTTCCCCTTTGCCAGGTTCTCAGCTTCCCGAACACTGAAGTCTTTCAGAATTATATTCTTTGTGTTGGTACTAAAGTCTCTGGCTGTTATTTTTCTATCCTCAATATTGATAGTAACATCGGGTTCTGTTTTTTCGATCTTATTACTCCATTTTATACTTGATGATTGTTTCAATTGTGCATTTACAGCAGCTTGTTTTGTTATTTCATCATGTGTATAACTGCTTTTCGGAATATAAATCTTTAATAGTGGAGCTTTACTGCTAACCCAGTTGGTTACTTTAAATCGCATACCTGCTTTTAAAGAAGAAGCCGTACCAGCAATAACTTCTACTTCAGACTGGTTCAGGCTCATAATATTGATCACTTTTATTTTAAGTGTAGAATCATTAACCGCCGTCAATTCATTATCCGGGTTGATGCCGGAAGCATAGCCAGCCTGCAGGATTATTTTTTTATTCATCAACGACATGATAGGGAAGGAGAGATTGTCCGAAAGCAAGGCTTTGTCAATACCAAACAATGTCTCATTATATCTTGAGGGGTCACCAGCCATTACAGGTTCTTGTGCCTTGCCAAAGCTTTTAATGATAGCCCGAACAGCGGTAAAAATATTTTGAACTGATGCTTTAGCTGATTGCTGGTCCAGTACTTTCATTAATGCTAATGTGAATGCACCATGAGCTCTTTTTGTTATTGGAACATTTGGGTTATCATCAAGATGCTCTTTCGCTACTTCGTCTGCCTGGGATGCAGAAATTCTCAGGTAGCCAGAGTTAGGAATTTCTTCCGGTGGAGTGGGGTTGCTTGGGTCTTTCAGGTCATATTCATTCCTGTTAATATATCTTGATTTTCCTTCAAACAAGCCCCTTGCCATTGAACCACTTTGACAACAGTCAAAAATAGCGGTCAGTTTTATTTTTTTCTTAATGAATTCACCAAAGATGGCGGATACCTGTTTGTCAGTTATATCAAGTGTATCTTTTCTCCAGACATCTGCAGGTACGATGGTTTCATTGTATCCGTCATCATCATTTTGTGCCAAAGAATTTCTTATCTGGCTTCCATGACCTGCATAATACACAACAGCAATTCCGTTTTCCGGAGTGTTTTTCAAAAGTTCATTTAATGAGCTCAATATAGCGGCACGGGTAGCTTTGGTATTATAAAGTTCTTTTACATCTGTAGCAGCAAAACCAAATTTGCTGACCAGTATCTCCTTCATGGCTTCCGCATCATTTTTACAGCCGCTCAGGTCATTCCATGCTTCGGGAGGCCGGGTGGTAGATTTAGCTTCTTTCGAGCCTTTTGGTGGAGAGTATGTATCTATACCTATTACCAGGGCTTTTTTCACTGGTTCCTGTGCTAACAAAAACGAAGTAATGCTTAGCAGTGTGATCAGAAGTGAAAGTGAGTGTTTCATAAATATTTTGTTGGTGGCTTGCATGGACTGTATTGCATTTTTTAAGTCCTTATAAAATTAAGTGTATGATACGTAATTATTTCTACCCATAAGTGGGTATTTTTCTTTTATCATCCCATTTAGGTTATTTATCCGGGAAGTACTTCTTCATCATGGCAGCAAATTCCGGCATTGAACGTATAAATTCCAAGTCGTTATCATGCATCAACATAAAATAATCTCCAAATCCCAATTTCATTGATTTGGCGAGGCTTTCTATCGCTGCTGTTTTATCTTTTTGCAAAGCTTTCCAGCATGCATGATGATACCAGGTCCAGGCATCTTCCTGTTTAAAGTTGAAAAGTTGATCGAATACAAAATTGATATTATCAACGCTGTCTATCAATCCAGGTACACGGATATAAGTGTACATGATGGATAGATACGATGCATATTGCATATTTACAGTGTAAGATTTTCGTTTAAATGCTTCATAGGCGGCTTTATCATCCTGTTTGTATGACTTACCAAAGTAAAGCTGCATATTAGTTACAAATCCTTCCAGCGAAGAGGTGGCATAAATGGTGGTGAGATAAAACCGGTTTATTGCTTCAGGCGGATTTCCTTCATTTTCTTCAATTACACCAATATTAAAATGGGCAAACGGGTATGTGCTGTCCTGTGCAAGTACCTGCATAAAATATTTCCTGGCAGAATCATTCTGGTTCCTTACAAAAAAAGCATGGCCTATATT
This sequence comes from uncultured Chitinophaga sp., assembly GCA_964453625.1. GTDB lineage: Bacteria > Bacteroidota > Bacteroidia > Chitinophagales > Chitinophagaceae > JJ008. The sequence continues at coordinate 3,685 of CAYVSH010000128.1, read as the reverse complement.
ATTATCACAAATACTACAATAACCATCATAGTATTTTTTACTTTCTTTATAATAATATACTGCACTATCCGTATTACTCATTCTTGAATAATAAACACCTTTAGAGAAATAACCGGCCAGTTTATTCTTTTCCGATGCTATCATTTTATTGATAATGGCCAATGCTTTATCCGGTTGGTTGTTTTTTAAATATATCTCGGGCAATTGGGTTTTAAATTCAATGATGTCCGGGTTTTCGGTCATTAATTTTTCCAGTATTGAAATAGCTTTGTCAAGCCGGTTAAGTTTGGAATAGATAAGGGCAAGGGAGTAGTTGGCAATAAGATCATTTGGCCTCAGCTCTACATATTTTTGAAATGCATCGTTTGCTTTTTCGTATTCGAAAATAAAATTGTAGCTAATACCAAGAGCAGATAAGGTATATGCAGCATTTGGTTCCAATGAAGTTGATTCTTCCAGGAGTTTAATAGCTTCAAGTACTGTTGGCTTCCAGCTTATATTATATTCATTGTCACTCATTGCCCAAATCGAAGACATGGCTTTCATATAAAGCATCCTTGCCTTCAGGTTTCGGTACATATAATGTTGTTCGCCAAGTAAACTAAGGCAACTGTCTAATTCAGCAGCAGCATAATAACATTCATCCCGGCTTGAATAGCTGGTTTCTCCTTTTAACAATGGTCCTACTATCTCATTAAAACGTTCGTTCAATGCAGCAGCCAGGTTACGACGCATGGTTGGCTGTAAAGGGTTTTCTTTATACCTGGCATTAAATGCCCGATAGTCAAATAAAGCATTGGTGTCTTTCGGCCAGATCAGTTTTTTATCAGCCAGGTTTTGTTTGAAGGAGTAGTAAATTTTTTTCCCTGCTGGATCAAGTGAATCAATATATTTTTCTTCGCTGCCTTTTGTATTGGCAACAGCCAGCATTGGATAGTTTTCGGCTTTTTGTTTTTTTAAAGCGGCTAATACGGACGGGTTTACAACAACGAATGGTTTGCTAAGGTCGCCGCTTACAACAGGTATCTGTTTTTCTTCGCTATATGTCGCTACCTGGTCAGTAATGTAACGCTGCAATTCTGAGAAACTAACTTTGCCGTCATTATTCTTGTCGGCCAGGCCTTTCATTCCTTCTTCTAATTGTAACGAAAACAATCCCCGGCCGCCACCCCATTCTTTACTTTCTAAAGAAAGTTGATTCGGCTGACAGGAAAGTATTTTGTATTCTTTACCCCATGATGCAGCTAATGCAGAAGCAGTTTGCTGTACACCTTCCACACCACCTTTCAGATTTCCGGAATGGCAGGCATCCACTATAAAGATCATTTCAACACCACGTTGTGATAATGGTGAAAGGTATCTTTTTAAGTCAAGAATTTCCAGCACATCATCTTTCATGCCGAAATAATTCCCATTAGGGCTGTTGTATAGCAGTAGCAGGCCGTTCTCTATCTGGGTAAGGTCTTCCATATCGCCGTGACCGGCAAAAAAGAAATATACCCTGTCGCCAGGTTGAGCTTTCCTGGCAATTATGGATATTGCATCAGCAACATTATTCCGGTTGGCATTTTCATTCAAAAAGGTTTCAATATTTGATTTTGGCACTTTACCCCCTGCATCACTCAGCAAAAAATCTTCAAACGCCTGTGCATCTTTATGTGCAAATTGTAATGACGGCACCAGTTTATATTCACTTAGCCCGATGATAATGGCATAGGTATTCCCTGACACTGTTGTAGAATCTGTTCCTAACTCTACACCCCGTTTACCAGGCTGAGACAGGCTTATACAACAGATAAACGAACAGATCAATAGAAAAGAAAACCGCCTTAAGCTCATATAGATTTAATTTCGAAAGCACAAATAATAAGATGCCTAAGTTACAATATTCCTGCACTACTAACTATCAGTGACAAAGGGTATTTCCAGGGATGATATTTAAAGTAAATTCGTTGCGTTATGTGAATTGGATATGGTATTGTTTTATGATTCCAAGTCCATATCATATTTTTTATTTTTACTGAAACATCCGGATTCATGAAAAGAATAACCCTTTTACTGGTCTTTATATCATTTCATCTTATTTGTTTCTCACAGGCTCAGATAGTTCCCCAGTTGTTTACACAGCAATATATTACTAATGCTGCATACAGTAATTCTCAAAAGATAATTGCTACGGCAGAATACCGGGTCAGCAGGATAGAGTTCATGGATGGTCGCACAAAATTGAAGATGGGAAGCCTGGCAACAGAAGGACCGGTTATCAGTTTAGCAGCCGACCCTATCGGAACTTATTTTGTAGCAGGAACAGAAAGGGGCATCATTTATATTATCAAAGCGGCCACAATGGAATTGGTAAAAAAAATTGATGCAGGGGTAAAAATGGGGAATGGTAATTATGCAGGTTATTATGTTATTCTGAATTACTTCCCTCTTTTGTTTATCGATAATTCAACATTTTACTTTACAGGGCATGTTGCCGATAAAGATGAGGAAGCAGTGCAGGTTACTGAATATTTTGTTTATCAGTATAACATTGCAAATGATGTGCTTAAAAAAACCGGGAAGTCAGGAAGCAATAAGCCTTACTGTTTTTTATACGACAAACCGGGAAGGACGATCTCTGTTTTGGGAGAAAAAAAATTAACGGTCATTAATACCATTTCAGGGTTGGTAAAATCTGAAATAGCAACTGATAAGCTTGGACTCAGCAGTTTCGGAACTGAGTATTTTTTCCTAGATGACAGCCCGAATAAACGTTTCGGAATATTATCAGGCTCGGATAATATTCTTTTCTTTTATTCAATGGCAGAAGCGAAGAAGATTGATTCGGTAAAAGATGTTTCGAGGTTTTTGAAACTGGATGGAGATAATTTATTGTATCAATCGCCTGACAGGAAATTTTATATAGCGAATTTTAAAACTAAACAGAAAAAAGTTGTAACAACCGATTCAATTCAAAACCAGCAATGGTGCAGTGTGATACTTGACTTTGGACAGAAAGTATATGGTCTTATTACAAGAAATGGGATAGGAACAGTCAACCTCAATGTATCTTCTGTTATGCTGCCAGATATAAAAGGCGATCCTTTGCCCTGGGGTGTTTCTATAACTGATAAAAGCACCATGCTATATGCTACTGACAAAACTTTGTATGAATTTGATTACCTCCATGCAGGATTTAAAAGAGAAGTTGCAATTTTTCCGGATAAGATAAGAAAATCAATTTTTATTCCTTCAAAGCAAATTGTAATATTAAATACTTCTGTATCGAACATGAACGGGAGATTTATTAGTGATTCAGTCCTCGCTATTGATTACGTTTCCGGGAAAACGATCTGGAGATACAACGTTTCTGCCGGTGGTTTGAATGAATTGAAGGTGAATTATGATAGCTCAAAATTACTTCTGCTTACCGGAAAGTCAACTTTAACTGAACTTGACATTTCAACGGGAGAAAAGATAAATGAACTCAATACCCGTAAAACCATTCATAGTGCTGACTTTAAAGGTGAACTGGATGGTTTTTATACCGGCTTGATTCAGCAGGACAGAGGTTATTGCCTTGAGTTTATAGGTAAGAATATCAAACAGTTCTATTATGCATGTTTCGAATATAATTCACCAGTAAGGGTTTTTGCATGTGATAATACAAAGTCCTATGCAGCGGTGGCTTATCCGGAAG